>DASUWY010000025.1 GCA_036378175.1 Thermoleophilaceae bacterium | reverse complement strand
CGACCGGCGCCGTACCGCTGCGCTCCTGGCCACCGCTCCCGCCGTCGGCGCCGGCCCCGTCCTGGATCGGCGTCGGCATCGGGGCGACCGGGAAGCGCACCGCGCTCTCCCGGATCACGCGCAGCGCGTTGCGCTGCGCGTAGCCGAGCAGGTTCGCGCAGGAGGGGAAGGCGTGCAGCCGCGGCGCCTTGGCGGCCGGCCTGGCGTCGGCCGCCGCCGCCCCCGCGCCGAACATCCCCGTGGACAGCAGGAGCACGAGCAGGCGGCGCATCGGCCGACCCTAATCCGGCGCGCACATGGCGGCAAGTCGCCCGTTTCCGGGCCGCCGATCCCGGCTAGACAAGTTGCATGCACAATCGAACACTTGGCAGCGACGGCCTGGGCGTCTCCGCCCAGGGCCTCGGCTGCATGGGCATGTCCGAGTTCTACGGGACCGCCGACGAGGGCGAGGCGATCGCCACGATCCAGCGCGCGCTCGAGCTCGGCATCACCTTCCTCGACACGGCCGACATGTACGGCCCCTTCACCAACGAGAAGCTCGTCGGCCGCGCGATCGCCGGCCGCCGCGACGAGGTCGTGCTCGCGACCAAGTTCGGCAACCAGCGCGGCGAGGACGGCAGCTTCCTCGGCATCAACGGCAAGCCCGACTACGTCCGCTCGGCCTGTGAGGCCTCGCTGGCGCGGCTCGGCGTCGACCACATCGACCTCTACTACCAGCACCGCGTGGACCCGAACACCCCTATCGAGGAGACCGTGGGCGCGATGAAGGAGCTCGTGGAGCAGGGCAAGGTGCGCTACCTCGGGCTGTCCGAGGCCGCCGCGGGCACGATCCGGCGCGCGCACCAGGTTCATCCGATCAGCGCGCTCCAGACCGAGTACTCGCTGTGGACGCGCGATCCCGAGGAGGAGATCCTGCCAACGGTGCGCGAGCTGGGCATCGGCTTCGTCGCCTACAGCCCGCTGGGGCGCGGCTTCCTCTCCGGCCAGATCCAGTCGCCTGACGACCTGGCCGAGGACGACTTCCGGCGGCACAACCCCCGCTTCCAGGGCGAGAACTTCCAGCGCAATCTCGACCTCGTGGAGCGCGTGAGGGAGATCGCCGCCGAGAAGGACGTGGCTCCCGGGCAGCTCGCGATCGCGTGGCTGCTCCACCGGGGTGAGGACATCGTGCCGATCCCGGGTACGAAGCGGCGGAAGTACCTCGAGGAGAACGTGGCGGCAGCTGACGTGTCGCTCACCGACGAGGATCTTGCGCGGATCGACGAGGCCGCTCCCGTGGGCGCGGCGGCGGGCGACCGCTATCCCGACATGTCCCCCGTGAACATCTGAGGAGGCGCTGAGCACATGGAGAACCAGCCAGAGAGGGTGCCCGACGACGAGCAGCGCGTGCGGGCCGAGGAGCAGGCAGCCGAGGCCGAGGCCGGCCGCATCGGCGGCGAGGGCTCGAACGAGGAGCTCGACCCGGCCGACCGCGCGGTGCGCGAGGCCGGTGGCGGCGAAGCCGAGGGCTTCGAGCAGGCCGAGGACAAGCTCATCGAGAACGCCGGGCACGGCGAGGGCAACCCGATGCCGGATGCGTTCAGCGGCGAGGTGGAGTCCGACCGGTCGGACGCGGAGTACGCAGAGCCCGACGAGGTGGACCCCACCGAGGTCACGCGCGACCCTGAAGAGGGCGCGGACGACCCGGGCGCCGGGCCGGGGATAGCCGCAGATCGCTAGGCGAGCCCTGGCGGGCTAGTCCAGCGCCGTCGCGACGATCCTCAGGTCCTCCACGAAGTCGTGGTAAGCGCGGTGGCGCGCCTCCTCGTCGGGCGCGCGCAGGATCGATGACGGGTGGACGGTGCCGGTGACGAGCGGCGCGAGCTCGGATTGCACGAACTCGCCATGCTGCTGCGTGACCTTGAACCCGGGACCGAGCAGCGCCCTGGCCGCCGTCGCCCCGAGGCACACGAGCACCTCCGGCTTCACCTGGTCGAGCTCGGCCTCGAGCCAGGGGCGGCAGGCGCTGATCTCCTCCTTGTCCGGCCGCTGGTGGATGCGGCGCTTGCCGCGCATCGTGTACTTGAAGTGCTTGACGACGTTGGTCACGTAGACCTCGCTGCGGTCGATCCCCGCCTCCACGAGCGCGCGGTCGAGCATCCGGCCGGCGGGGCCAACAAAGGGCTTGCCCTCCACGTCCTCGCGATCTCCGGGCTGCTCCCCCACGAACATCACCTTCGACTTCTTCAGCCCCTCCCCGAACACCGTTTGCGTTGCTCCCTCGTAGAGGTGGCAGCCGCGGCATTGCGCCGCCGCCTCCCTCAGTCGCGGCAGCGTCGGCTTCGGGGGGATGAATGCCGCGGCACTCGGGTAGCCGTCCGAAGGCATGACCCGCAGATACCCCGGCCAGGAGGGGGATAACTCGCGCGCGCGGGTTCCTTACCCCCTCGTGGGGGGAATATGTGGTTGTGCACTCAACCAGTTTGATACGATTGGTTGAGCAGTCAAGCTGTTCTTGTAAGAGGAGGCGTTTGAAAATGAGTCTCGGACTTCTCGTCCTGAGGGTCGTCGTGGGCCTGCTGTTCTTCGGCCACGGCGCGCAGAAGCTGTTCGGCTGGTTCGGCGGCCATGGGCTCTCCGGCACCGGCCAGTTCTTCGAGTCGATGGGGTTCCCGCAGGGGAAGCGCCAGGCGTTCCTGGCCGGGCTGTTCGAGGCAGGCGGCGGCCTGCTGATCGCGCTCGGCCTCGTGACCCCGTTCGCGGCGGCCGCGCTGATCGCGGTGATGACGGTGGCCGTGATTCGCGTCCACTTCGCCAAGGGCGTGTGGTCCACCAACGGTGGCTACGAGTACAACGCCGTGCTCGTGGCGGTCGTGTTCGCGCTCTCGGGCGTCGGCGCGGGCAACTGGTCCCTTGACCACGTCCTCGGCCTGCGCCTGCACGGCGCGGGCTGGGCCCTCGGCGCGCTCGGCGTGGGCATCCTCGGCGGCCTCCTGCCGCTCGCGGAGGCGCGCATCGCCGCTTCGCGGCGCGATCACGCGCATCCGACTACTGCGTAGCGAGGTCGCAGGTCGCAGGTCGCGGGGTCGCAGGTGGCAGGCTTCCTGCGACTTGCGACCTGCGACTTGCGACCTGGACACTTGTCCAACGAGCGTAAAGTCGCGGCTCCGATCCACCGATCAGTGCTGCGATGTCTCAGCTAATGGACCGCATGTTCACCTGGTTCGAGCGGGTCTCCGACGAGATTCGCCTCACGCTCGAGCCGGTGCGCGACTGATCTGGATGCCAGTATGGGGGCGTGTACCGGCCCTCGAACAACTCGCAGCCGGCTGACGTAGCCGACCTGCTCGAGGCGCGCTCGGCGGAGGCGATGGCGCTCAACCAGCGCCACCTCAACCCGCAGCTCGGGCGCATCCTGCGCACGCTCGGCTTCGATCGCGAGTGGGCATCGGGGCGCGGGCCGTACCTGATCGACCGTCAGGGCAACGACTACCTCGACCTGCTCTCCGGTTACGGCGTGTTCTCCCTTGGGCGCAGCCACCCGTACGTGAAGGAGCAGCTCGCGCGGGTGATCGCATCAGATTCCGCGAACCTGCCGCAGCTCGGTGTGTCCACGCTGCCCGGCGTGCTCGCGGAGCAGCTGATCGCGCGGGCACCTGCCCCGCTCGACGGTGTGGTGCTCACCAGCTCCGGCACGGAATCCGTGGAGACGGCGATCAAGCTGGCCCGTGCAGCCACCGGCCGGCCGCGGATCATCTACTGCGAGCGCGGCTTCCACGGGCTCACACTCGGCTCGCTGTCGGTGAACGGCAATGAGGAGTTCCGCGAGCGGTTCGAGCCGCTGCTGCCGGCCTGCGACCCGGTGCCGTTCGGGGACCTCGACGCGCTCCGCCGCGAGCTCGAGCGGGGCGAGGTGGCCGGCTTCCTCGTGGAGCCCGTGCAGGGGAAGGGCGTGAACCTGCCGCCTGACGGCTACCTGCAGGCGGCACAACAGCTCTGCCGCTCCGCCGGCGCGCTCTTCATGGTCGACGACGTGCAGACCGGCCTCGGGCGCACCGGGCGGCTCTTCACCTCCGAGCACTGGAACCTCGAGCCCGACATCGTCACGATCGCCAAGGCGCTCTCCGGCGGCTACGTGCCGATCGGCGCGGTGCTCGCCAGCCGCGCCGTGTTGAGCGGCGTGTTCGACTCGATGGAGCGCGGCGTGGTGATCGGCTCGACCTTCGGCGGCAACGACCTCGCCGCGGCCGCCGGTATCGCCACGCTCGAGGCGATCGAGCACGAGGGCCTGGTGCAGCGCGCCGCGCAGCTCGGCGACCTGCTGCTCGAGCTCACGCAGCCGCTCGTCCAGCGCTTCGAGATCGTGCGCGAGGTGCGCGGCCTGGGGCTGATCTGGGCGATCGAGCTCGGGCCGCCGGCCGGTCGCGCGGCCAGGCGCCTGTGGGACGCCATCGAGCGGCGGCAGCCGGGCCTCTTCGCCCAGCTCGTCACCGTGCCGCTGTTCCACGACCACCGCGTCCTCACCCAGGTCGCCGGGCATCACATGAACGTGGTTAAGGCGCTGCCGCCGCTCATCACTCCGGAGGACGACGTGCGCCGCTTCGCCACCGCGCTCGAGCAGGTGCTCGAGGGTGCCGAGGAGCATCTCTTCCGCAGCTACGCGAGCCTCGGCTTCGAGCTCGGCCGCCGCAGCCTGGCGGCGCGCCGCGTGTGAGGGCGCTCGTCACCGGAGCCGCCGGGTTCATCGGCGCTCATGTGGCGGCCGCGCTCGAGCGGGACGGCGTGGAGGTGCGAGCGTTCGACGCGCAGGAGCCTCCTTCGCACGCGCGCGTGAGCGAGTGGGCGAAGGGTGACGTGCTCGATCCGGACGCGCTCCGGCAGGCGGTGGATGGCTGCGACTCCGTCTTCCACCTGGCCGCCGTATACAGCTACTACCGCCGCGACGCAGAACGAATGCTGCACGTGAACGTGGTGGGCACGCGCAACGTGCTGGCCGCAGCCGGCGATCGGCGCGTGGTGCACACGTCAAGCGCCGCCACCTGCGGTCCGGTGCCGGGCCGCCCGGCCACAGAGGCCGACTCGCCTCCCGCATGGGAGTTGAAGGTGGCGTACAAGCGAAGCAAGATCGAGTCGGAACGCCTGGCGCTCGCGGCCGGAGCCGTGGTGGTCAACCCCACCACTCCCGTCGGCCCCGGTGACCTCCGCCCCACCCCCACCGGGAAGATGATCCGCGACGTCGCGGCCGGCCGGGCGCGCGCATACGTGCGCACGACGGCGCTGAACGTGGTGGCGGTGGAGGACGTGGCGCGCGGCCACGCGCTCGCTCACGAGAAGGGACGCGCGGGCGAGCGCTATCTGCTCGGCGGAGAGGACGTGCCGCTCGGCGAGCTCTTCGCGCTGGTGGCGCAGGCCGCCGGACGCAAGCCCCCGCGCACGGCCGTGCCTTTCCCGCTGGTGCTCGCCTCCGCGTGGGTGGCGGACCGCGCTCTCGCCCTGGCGGGCCGCGAGCCTGAGCTCCTCGTTCTCGACGCTGTACGGCTCGCGCGCGTGCCCGCGCTGTTCACGAGCGACAAGGCGAGAACGGAGCTCGGCTACTCCTCGCGACCCGCGCGCCGGGCCCTCGAGGAGGCTGTGACCGACCGCATCGAGCCGGCAACCGCGGTGTCTAGGCAGCCCTGACTCGCACCCTCACCTCGTGGTGATCGTCGGCGCCGGGCTACGAAGCAGGTCCACAAGGCGCTCAAGCACTAGCCGTCACATAAAGACGGCCGAACGCCGGCCGATCTCCCCGATGTGGGGCCATGGAGGGCCATACGCGAGGCACTCGCCCGCCGCGACGACCCGTACGCGGGCGGCGACATCGCACTCGCGCGCAAGCTGGGCCGGATCATCGCGATGGCCACCACCGCCATCGCGCTCGTGTTGCTCCCGCTCGCGCCGCCCACGGCCTCACTCGGAGCGCGTGGCTGGGCGGTAGTGGGCGCGCTGGTGCTGCTGAGCATCGGCTCCGTGGCGAGTGAGCGAGCCGTCGGCGGCGGCTTCGATTGGAACCAGATCCTGTTCTGGAACTACGTCGGCGTGTTCCAGGTGGCCACCGCGCAGTGGCTCGCGGGCAGCCACGCGCCCTACCGGCAGCTGTTCCTCCTCACGGCGGTGTACGTGGGGGGCGTGCATCCGCCGCGTCGCGTGCTTCCCTTCCTCGGCCTGACCGCGGCCGTGACCGTGGGGCCGCTCTTCTTCGACCCGTGGGACCCGCTGTTCACGGGCGAGACGTTCGCCCTCGTGATGATCTGGTCGGCCCTCACGCTCGTTGCCTCGGTGGCGAACACGAGGTGGCGGCTCCACCGCCTCGGCGGCCTGCAGGCCGAGCGGCTCGCTCGCGCGGACGCGCTCACGGGCCTCGGCAACCGCCGCGCCTTCGACGAGGCGCTCACCGCCGAGATCGCCCGGGCACGACGCCTCGGCTCACCGCTCTCCCTCCTGCTCGCCGACCTCAACCAGTTCAAGCCGATCAACGACCGTCACGGCCACCTCGCGGGGGACCACTGCCTGCGCCTCGTGGCGGTGGCGTTCCGTGACGAGATCCGCCTCCACGACCGCTGCTTCCGCTGGGGCGGCGACGAATTCGCCGCGATCCTCGCGGACAGCGACGGCGCCGTGGCCGAGCTGGTCGCCGAGCGCGTGACCAGCGCGGTGGAGGAGCGCTGCCGCCAGCCCGATGGAGAGCCGTTGACGCTCGGAGCGGCCTACGCGGAGCTCAGGGATTCCATGACTGCGGATGACCTCGTGGCCGCGGCGGACGCGGCGCTGCTCGAGCTGAAGTCCGCGAGGCCGACCGCGCCCTGACCACGGCGTGAACGCCTTTAGCGCCGCCCGCTAAGGTGGGCAGCCTGGCCCATTAGGAAAGGACTCGTTCTTGCGCTTCTTCGCTCGCCCGCTCGCACTCACGGCGGCCCTCACGGCACTCATCGCCGTGGCCGCGCCCTCGGCCCAGGCCGCCAAGGGGCCCACGATCACGGTGATGACCCGCAACCTCTTCCTGGGCGCGGATCTCATTCCGCTCGCCACGAGCCCTCCGGGCCAGCAGTTCGAGCAGGCGGCGACCAACATGTTCGCCGGCGTGACCGCAGCGGACCCCACCGCGCGCATGAAGCTGGTGGCCGGCGAGATCGCCAAGGCCAAACCGGACCTGGTGGGCTTCCAGGAGCTCTCGCTGTGGCGCACCGGGCCGCATCCCGCATCGAAGGTGGCCTACGACTACATCGCGACGATCCTGTCCCAGCTCAAGCGGCTGCACCAGCACTACCGCGTGGTGGCCATAAAGCAGGCGTTCAACGTCGAGGGCCCGATGAGCAGCAGTAACGACGTCCGCCTCACGCTCGGGGACGCGATCATCGCGCGCAAGGGCGTGAAGGTCAAGCACGCACGCTCAGGCGTGTTCAAGCAGCAGCTCACGATTCCCACGCAGGCGATCGGCAACGTGGTGACCAACCGCGGCTGGAATTCGCTCGACGCGACGGTGCACGGCGTGACCGTCCACGTGGTGAACACCCACCTCGAGGCTTACTCGGCCGACTTCCGTCTCAAGCAGGCGCAGGAGCTCGTCAGGGGCCCACTGCGCTCGAAGCTGCCGACGATCCTGCTCGGTGATCTGAACTCGGGCCCGAACCTGCCGAAGCCGGAGGACCGCCCGCCCTACCTGGCGATTGCGAAGGCCGGCTTCAAGGAGGAGCGCACGCCGAAGTTCAGCTGCTGCTTCAACGAGCTTACCGACAAGAGCGGCTGGGACCACAACGTGGACCACATCATGGCCAAGCCCAAGCTGAAGCTCGTGCGCTCGTTCATCACCGGCGCCGAGACCACGCCCGCCGGCGTGCACCCCTCCGACCACGGCGGAGTGGTGAGCGTGCTGCGGCTCAAGCGCTAGTACGAGGTCAGTTCGCGCGCGCGGTGGTGGTGGCGAACGTGCGCAGTGCGCGTCCGCCATTCCACTGCGCCTCCGCGCGGATCGAGCCGCTGCTGCGCGGGCGCGCCCTCAGATTCCAAGTGCGTCGCGTGGAGCGGCCGGCCGCGAGCGCCGAGACCGCCACCCAGCCGCGCGCAGAGGCCCAGCCGCCCGGGGCGACCACGCGCAGGCGCAGCCCGTCCGCTGCGGCATCGCCGGCGTTGCGCACGCTCACCACCACGCGCACCTGGTGCCGGCGCCCCCGCACCTGACGGACCCCCACGCGAAGGTCGGCGGTGGGCGGGTTGGCGGCACACGCGGAACTCGGTGTGTTCGCGCCTGTGCCCCAGGGCGACCCCGTGGCGGCGCCCGGCGCGAAGGAGAGATGTCCGCCGCCGACGAGCGCTCCGTGTGAGACCGCGCTCGTATTGAGCGGAGCCCCGTTCAGCGTGGCGCTCTGAATGTGATGCAGGCCGGCGGAGGCTCCGGGGGCGTCGATCACGAAGTGACCAAACGGCTGCGCAACCTCCACGTGGTCGAACAGCGGCGTGGTGAGCGCGTAATGGTCGTCGCCGCCCGTGGTGGTGTAGAGCCCGAGCGCCGAGAGCACGTACCAGCCCGAGAGCGTTCCGAGATCGTCGTCCCACGGGATGCCGTTCGGCGCCGGCGTGTAGAGCGACTCCGCTGCTCGCACCATGTCCTGCGTCCTCCACGGCTCGCCCAGGTAGTTGTAGAGGTAGGGCGCCTGTAGATCCTGCTCGTTGCGCGCCGTGTAGTGGTCGGGGCCGCGCCAGTAGTGCGCGGCGGCGGCCGGATTCGAGGCCACGCTGCCATACGCGAAGAAGTTGTCGAGCTTCGCGAGCGCCGTGCCCGTGCCTCCGAGCGCGGCGGCAAGGCCGGGCACGTCCTGCGGCACGAGCCATGTGTACTGCCAGGCCGAGCCCTCCTTGAAGCCGCTGTGGGAGCGCGGCGAGTAAGGCGTCTTCCAGGCGCCGCTCACCCGCCGTGCGCGGGCGAAGTGGCGCCGTGTGTCGATGCTGCCGCGGTAGCGCTTGGCCCGCCGCAGGAAGTAGCGCGCGTCCGCGTCCTGTCCCAGCCGGCCGGCCATCAACGCGATCGCGCAGTCGTTGATCGAGTACTCGAGCCCGAGCGCGCCCGAGAAGATGCGATCGCCGTCCGCAACGTACGGGACGAAGCCACGGTTCACGTAGTCGTCGAGCCCCGTGCGTCCCTCGAAGGGCGAGTGCGCCGGCACGTCGGTGGCGTTGTGCAGGACCGCCGCGTACGCCGGCTGCACGTCCCCGGGATGGACCAGCCCCTTGAGGTACGCGTCGGCGATCACGTTCGCGGCCGGGTCACCGATCATCTCGTTCGTGTGGTAGTGGGCGTACACCCACTTCGGCAGCCAGCCCGACTCGCTCCCGTCCTCGAGCAGGCTGTGGACCATGTCCCCCACCCGCTCGGGAGCCACGAGATCGATCACCTGCTGGGCGGACCGGTACGTGTCCCACATGGAGAACGCCGTGTAGTGCGTCTGCCCGGGCGGCACACGATGCACGCGGTTGTCGAAGCCCTCGAAGCGGCCGTCCGAGTCCGAGAACACGCTCGGGTAGAGAAGCGTCCGGTAGAGGGCGCTGTAGAAGGTCTGCATCTGCCCATCGCTGCCGCCGCTCACCCGCACGCGACCGAGCAGCGCGTTCCACGAGGCGCGTGCGCTCGCCTGCACAGCATCGAAGTCGAAGCCGTTCCCCGTCTCGGAGTCGAGGTTGCGCATGGCGCCCGCGGGGTCGACGTACGAGATGCCCACCTTCGACACCACTGGACCGGGCGAGCCGGCGGTGTCGAAGGACACGTAGGCGCCCACGTCCGAGCCGTTCGCGTCCCGCCGCCTAGGGCTCAAGCGGTTGTCGTGCCCCGTGCCGAATGACGAGAACGGGCGGTTGAAGCGCATGGCGAAATAGACCGTGTAGCGGTTGTGGCTGCGCTCGTCGCACGAGTTCCAGTAGCCCCAGGTGCTCACGGAGCCGACCACGGTGTTGTTCCCGGACACGTGCACCTTCGCGTTCTGCACTCCGCGGAAGTTCGCTCCCGGGTCGATGATCACGTTGGCGTGCGGCGTGGCCGGATAGCTGAAGCGGGCCCAGCCGGTGCGGGTTGTGGCGGTGAGCTCCGCGCGGATGCCCCAGCGGCTGAGCGTGGTGGCGTAGTAGCCGGGCGAGGCCTGTTCATTGGCGTGTGAGAACGGCGTCTTCTCGTGCGTGGCGTCCACCGTTCGCACCGTCCCGGTGGTGGGCAGCGAGACGATGTCGCCCATCGCGGCGCAGCCGACTCCGGACAGGTGCGTGGTGCCGAAGCCCCAGGTGACGGGATGCGAGTACTTGTAACCGCCGCCGTCCGCGTGGTCGGTGTTCGGGCTGTACTGCACCATGCCGAACGGCGTGGCCGCCCCAGGGAACACGCCGCCGGTCTGCGTGCCCGCCAGCGGGCGGACGAAGGCGGCCCAGTCAGTCTGCTGCGCCGGATCGGAAACGGCGCGCGAGGCCCCGTCGAGCGACCCGATGAGCACGAGTGCGAGCGCCAGCGCGAGCACGCAGGCGCGCGGACAAAGCCCGCTCAGCCGTCCCGGCTGCACTGCGAGTCATGACCCAGGGACACCGAGGCAGGGACATTACGGCACCGTGGGCTACTCTCGCGCCATGAGCTCAGAAACGGTCAGCGTTGTGACGGGCGTCGATTTCGTATCGGTGCCCACGCAGGATCTCGAGCGGGCGGTGGACTTCTACGGCGACAAGCTTGGGCTGCGCCGCTCCGTGTACATGCCCGAGCGCAACTACGCCGAGTTCGAGACCGGCACGGTCACCTTCAGCGTCGTAAACCCGGAGAAGATGGGCATCGGGCCCTTCCGGCCGAACTCGAACCACTTCGCCCTACACGTGGAGGACGTCGCGGCGGCTCGGGAGGCACTCGAGTCACGCGGGGTCACGTTCATGGGCGACACCTTCGACACCGGCGTCTGCCACATGGCGTTCTTCAACGATCCCGACGGCAACGCGCTGATGCTGCACCACCGCTACGCGCCGCGCGCCGAGCAGTAGGTCAGGCGGCGTAGCGCTGCGCCGAGCGCGCCCGGCGCTTTGCGGCCTCGGCCTCCCGGTCCTTCGGCGGCGCGTTCGTCACGAGCGCGGCCAGGAGGTGTGACGTGGTGTGCGCCACCTCGTCCACCGCGCGGTTGAACGCTTCTTCGTTCGCCTGCGAGGGCTTGTTGAAGCCGCTCACCTTGCGGACGTACTGCAGCGCGGCGGCGCGGATCTCCTCGTCGGTGGTGGCCGGTTCAAAGTTGTAGAGGGTGCGGATGTTTCGACACATGCACCCAACCGTATATGGCGGGCGGCGAGGCGACTACGACCGGTCCGGCGCCGCGTTGGCCACCAGACGGAACCAGACGATCGTCATCGGCTCGTCGTCGCTGAGGCGCCAGCCGGGCTCGCCGAGCAGCACAGCGGTCTCGTCGCGGCAGCCGTCGTAGAAGCGGCGCTGGTCAGCGCGCCATTCCTCGAGCGTGGCGGCGCCGGCGCTCTCGGCATTCACCACGTCCGGCGTGATCTGGCCGAACGGGAGCACCACAACGCGCGTGACCTCAACGTCGCCCCAGCGCCTGCCGTCCTGGTCGCGGATCGGGAGGCGCATCCCGAGGCTCGGCGTGCCGCCCTCGAGCTCCCATTCGCGAGCGAGTGAGATCGCGGCGGTCTTGCGGCCCTCGAGGATGGCGCGGATGAGGCGCTCGCCCGAGCCGCCGTCGCCCTCGTGGCCGAACTCGAGGAACGGCTCGCGCGCGTCGCGCCAGGGCGATAGCGGGATCTCCGCCGTGATGCGGGTGCCGCGCCCGGGCGGGCTGTCGATCTCGAGCTTGCCGCCGAGCGACTCCACGCGGTCCACCAGCCCGGCGAGGCCCGAACCGCCCTCCACGCTCGCGCCGCCCACGCCGTCGTCGGACACCGTCGCGTAGATGGCGCGGCCACTCTGCGCCACGTCGACCTTCACCACGGACGCCTGCGCGTACTTCGACGCGTTGGCGGCCGCCTCGGAAACCAGGTAGTAGAGCGTCACCTCGATCACGTCCGGGAGGCGGCGCTCCGGGAGGGACACAACCTCGAGCGGGACGGTGAGCCGCGCGGCGAGCGTCTCGAGCGGCTGCGCGAGCCCGCACTCCACGAGGCCCGACGGGTGCAGGCCGCGCGAGAGCTCCTGCAGCTCCTTCAGCGCGGCGGCCGCCTCGTCCTCCACGGTCGCGAGCAGGCGCGACGCCTTCTCGGGCTCGGAGTCGAGCTGCCTGCGCGCGAGCTTCACGAGGTTGCCGAGCGCGAGCAGGCGCTGCTGCGCGCCGTCGTGCAGGTTGCGACCGATGCGCTTGCGCTCCTCGTCGGCCGCCTGAACCACACGCGCGCGCGAGGCATTCACCTCGGTCTCGCGCTCGCGCAGCGCGATCTCGTGCCGCCGGCGCTCCACCTCGGCGGCCGCGCGCGAGGCGAAGATGAACAGGGCGGTGAGCTCCTCGTCGGTGGCCTCGAGACGCCGCTTGGACTGCACCCCGATATAGCCGAGGCGCTGCCCGTCTGAGCCGCGCAGCACGATTGCGAGGTAGCCGTCGAGGCCGTACTTGGCCACCAGCGCATCGCCCGGGAAGTCCTCGCGCACGCCGTCCGGGATCGACACCACGTCGCGCTCCAGCGTGAGCGCGCACGGGGAGCCGGCGAGCGGGAACTCGAGGCCCTCTCCGAGCGAGTCGGCCGCTGCGGGCCAGGCGGCGATGGTGCGGCCGCGCAGCGGCGGGTCGCCGATGTATTCGGCCACGAACGCAACTTCGGCGCCGAGCGCCTCAGCCACGTGCCTCACCAGGGAGCGGAAGAAGGCCTTGCCCACCACGGGGGCCGTTCCCGCCGCGATCGTGCGAAGAAGATCGCGCTCGGTTGCTTCCTGTGAAGAGGCGAGGGGAGCGGTCATAGAACGAGGGAGGGCATGCGCAGAGCCTCTTCGATCGTAGCGCCGGCACCCGTCGCTGACAGTGTTGCTAA
>DASUWY010000024.1 GCA_036378175.1 Thermoleophilaceae bacterium | reverse complement strand
CGGAAGCGATCACGCGCGCCCGCGGCTTCAGGCCTAGCTCCTTCGCGCGCGTGTCCGACATGACGAGCACGGCCGCCGCGCCGTCGTTCAGCGGGCACGAGTTGCCGGCGGTCACCCGGCCGTCCTCCTTGAAGGCCGGCTTGAGGGACTGGAGCTTCTCGAGCGTGCTGTCCGCACGCGGGCCGTCGTCCTTCTCGACCGTGTTGCCGTCGGGCAGCTCGATCGGCACGATCTCGCGGTCGAAGAAGCCCTCGTCGCGCGACTGCACGGCCAGCTCCTGCGAGCGCTGCGCGTACTTGTCCATCTCATCGCGCGGGACGTCGTACTTGTCGGCCACGTTCTCCGCCGTCATGCCCATGTCGATGTAGGCGTTCGTGCGGCCGTCCTGCCCGTTGAGCTTCTCGTTCTGGAAATCCGCCTGCGGAATGTTGTCGCGCACGTCCTCCGGCGCCTGCTGCCTGATCGCGCCCATCAGCTGCGGCAGCCCGTTCTCCGACCACATGCCCACACGGCTCACGTGCTCCACGCCGGCGGCGATGTACGCGTCGCCCTCGCCCGCCATCACGGCGTGCGCGGCGATCCTGATCGCCTGCAGCGAGGACGCGCAGTAGCGGTGCACCGTCGTGCCCGTCACGCTGTCCGGAAGGCGGGACAGCAGAGTGATGATGCGGCCGATGTTGAAGGACTGCTCGCCCTGGGGCAGGCCGCAGCCGCAGATGAGGTCCTCGATCGACTCCGGCGCCACCTCCGGGTTGCGCTCGAGCAACTGGTCGACCACGTAGGCGCCCAGGTCGTCCGGGCGGATCGAGGTGAGCGAGCCCTTGAAAGCGCGCCCGATGGGGGAGCGCACGGCGTCGACGATCACTGCGTCTGGCATCTGCGGAGGCCTCCTGAGGGGGATCTACTGCGGGGGAAGAGAGTGAGAAATACTACGGTACATCGCTCGGCGAGAGCACCAGCTTGCGCCCCGGCGACGCTTCCTGAAGCTCCCACGCCTCCGCCACGCGCCCGAGCGGCATCAGGTCGTAATCGACCGTGAGCTCTCCCGCGGCGGCGTGCCGGACCATGCGCAGGTAGGCGGCATTGCGCACCTCCGCCGGCGCTGCGAAGTTGGTGTGGCCGAGGATCGAAAGCAGCTTCGCCCGGATCCAGCCGGACTCGACGGTGGCCTCCTTGCCCGCGGACTGCCCGAGCTGCACCACGCGGCCGCCAAAGCTCGTGGCCTTCACCGCGGCTGCGCCGGGCGGGCCCCACAGCGGGTCGATCGTCAGGTCGAGCTGACCGTCGCAGGCGTCGACGAACGCCGCCGCCAGGTCCTCGTGCTCGTCGAGCTTGACGGTGGTGTCGGCCCCGAGCTCGCGCGCACGCTGAAGCCCCTCAGCGCTCCGCGCGGCGGCCACCACACGTCCGGCGCCGAGCAGCTTGGCCGCCTGCACGGCGATCAATCCCACCGCTCCGCTCGCGCCGAGCACGAGCACGGTCTCGCCCTCGCGCACGTCGCCGCGCCACTCGAGCGCGAGCCACGCGGCCAGGCCGGCCACGCCGAAGCAGGCGGCGAGGGCGTCATCCACGTCGGTGTCGATCACGAGCACGTTGTCGTCCGGCACCGCCGCGCGTTCCGCGAGGAAGCCGAGGCCAGACGCGTACACGCGCGCCCCGGCGGCGACGCTGCCGGACTCGAGCACGCGCCCCACGGCCTCCCTGCCCGCCACGTACGGCGTGTCGGGGGAGCCGCCCGGATAGCGCCCGGCCGCGGTGGACAGGTCGATCGGATTGATCGGCGCCGCCGTCACCTCGATCAGCGTCTGCCCATCCTGGCGAGCCGGCTCGTCGACGTCCCTCAGCACCGGCTCGGAGCCGATCTGCTCGATCAGCGCCGCCTTCATCGCGGCGGCATGCGCAGCGCGCCGTCGAGGCGGATCGTCTCGCCGTTGAGCATGCTGTTCTCCGCGATGTGGCAGGCGAGCTGCGCGTACTCCTCCGGCCGCCCAAGGCGCGATGGGAACGGCACGGACTCGCCGAGCGCTTTGCGGTTCTCCTCCGGAAGGGCGGCGAGCAACGGCGTGTCGAAGATGCCCGGCGCGATCGTGCAGACGCGGACGCCCAGCCGCGCGAGGTCGCGTGCCGCCGGCAGAGTGAGGCCCACCACGCCGCCCTTCGAGGCCGAGTAGGCGGCCTGGCCGATCTGTCCGTCGAACGCCGCCACCGAGGCGGTCATCACCACCGCGCCGCGCTCACCATCCTCGTCCGGCTCGCCGGCGGCCATGGCCGCGGCGCAGTGCCTCAGGACGTTGAAGGTTCCGATCAGGTTCACGCGGATCACGGTCTCGAAGGGTTGAAGCTGCGCCGGCCCGTTGCGGGTGACCGTGCGCTCTGCCCAACCAATGCCCGCGCACGAGGCGGCGAAACGCAAGCCGCCGAAAGCCTCCACCGTCGCGGACACCGCGGCCTCCACGTCGGCCTCACTCGTCACGTCGGCCCTGAACGAGAGCGCGCCGAGCTCGTCCGCGAGGGCCGCGGCCTTGTCCCCATCCAGGTCCACGATCGCCACGCGTGCCCCGCGCTCGGCGAGCACGCGCGCGGTGGCGGCACCGAGTCCGGACGCGCCGCCGGCCACCAGGGCCGGTGCTCCTCGAAGCTTCATGCGCCGGGACGGTACCGGCTACGCGGCCCTGGCCAGGCTCAGGCCGAACATCCCGTCGTCATCGGTGAAGAACGCCCCGAGCTCCATCCCGGCACCGGCGAGCTCCTCCTCGAGCCGCTCGCGCGTGAACTTGGTCGAGATCTCGGTGCGGATCTCCTCGCCGTCGGCCAGCTCGAGGTCGAGATCCGCGCCCTCGATCCGCACCCGCTGCTCACCGTGTGCTCGCAGCCGCATCTCGATCCACGAGTCGAGTTCGTTCCAGAACGCCACATGCTCGAACGCATCCACGTCGAAGTCCGCGTCGAGCTCGCGGTTGATCGCGTGGAGCACGTTGCGGTTGAACTCGGCGGTGACGCCGGCGGAGTCGTTGTACGCCGCCTCGAGTGTGGCGCGCTCCTTCGCGAGGTCCGTGCCGAGCACCAGCCAGCCGTCGTCCCCCATCAGCTCGCGCAGGTCGCGGAGGAAGGGCGCTCGCTCGTCCGGATAGAGATTCCCGATCGTCCCCCCGAGGAAGGCCACGAGCCGCGCCTCGCCATCGGGCACGTGCTGGAGGTGCTGCTCGAAGTCGCCCACCACGCCATGCACCCGAAGGCCCGGGTACATCTCCACGAGCTCCTCGGCGCAGCGGTCCACCACGAGCTCGGACACGTCCATCGGCACGTAGCGCTCGAGCGTGCCCGCGCCGGCCATCGCGAACAGGAGCGCGCGCGTCTTCGACGCCATCCCCGAGCCCAGCTCGAGCAGCTCGCGAGCACCCGTGATCTCCACGATCTCCGGGGCGCGGCGGTTGAGGATCACGCGTTCGCAGCGCGTGGGGTAGTACTCGGGCAGCGACGTGATCTGGTCGAACAGCTCGGAGCCGCGGTCGTCGTAGAAGTACTTCGGCGGCAGCGACTTCAGGCCGCTGCGCGTGAGGCCCGCGCGCACGTCGACGGCCATGGACTCGAGGGCCGAACCGTCGAGGTAGCGGTCGATCGTGATGCCGGAGAGCGGGCTCATGCGGCGCACCTGAAGCCGGAGAAGATCTGCCGGCGCACCGGGTAGTCCCAGTTGCGGAAGCTGGCGCGCGCGACGACGGGACGCGTGGCCCAGGAGCCGCCCTTGAGCACCTTGTGGTCGTCCCCGAAGAAGATCTCCGAGTACTCGCCGTACGGGAACGCGACGAAGCCCGGATAGGCCGCGAAGTCGCTCGCCGTCCACTCCCACGCGTCGCCCACCATTCCAAGCGCTCCGTACGGTGAGGCTCCGGCCGGATACGCGCCCGCCCGCGCCGGGCCGAAGCCCACGTGGTCAAGGTTCGCCTGGCGCGCGCCGGGCCGCTCGTCTCCCCACGGATACGTGCGCTGCGTGCCTTCCGCCTCGTCCCAGGACGCGGCCTTCTCCCACTCCGCCTCGGTGGGCAGCCGCTTGCCGAGCGAGCGCGCGTACGCATCAGCCTCGTGGAAGCTCACGTGCATCACGGGCAGGTCCGGGTCGAGGGGGGACGTGCGGTCGAATGCGCGCACCTCGCCGTCTTCGGTCCAGTAGAGCGGGCGCTCGATCCCTTCGTTCTCGCGCCAGGTCCAGCCTTCGGCGGACCACCACTCGCGCCGCGCGTAACCGCCGCGCTCGATGAACTCCATGTACGCGCCGTTCGTCACCGGCAGGCGGTCGATCTCGAACGTGTCCACCTCGGCGCCGTGACACGGGCGCTCGTTGTCATAGGCGAAGCCGGTCGAGCTCGAGCCCAGCAGACATGGGCCGCCGTCCACGCGCACCATGTCCGGGCCGCGCAACCCCGGCGGCGGAGAGGGCAGCGGCGCGGGCTGCGGGCTGAACACACCCGGCGCGGCGAGCGAGAGCGTCTGGAGCATCGTCTCGTTGTGCTGCTGCTCGTGCTGCACGAGCATGTCCCACACGAAGCCCTGGAAGTTCAGGCGGTCTTCCTCTGAGCTCAGGTCCACTCGCTCGAGCACGTGGAGGGCGCGGGCGCGCACAGCGGCCATGTACTCGAGCGCCTCGGCGTGCTGCAGGTACGCCAGCTCGCCGCGGTCGGCGCGCGGCGTGAGCGTTGCGTCGTACACTTCGCTCAGGTCGGCGCGCAGCGGCTCGAGTCCACCCGCCTGCTGGCACAGCCAGAGGTCCTCGAACGCGGCGATGTGCCCCAGATCCCATACGAGCGGGCTGAGCAGCGTGCTGTGGACGCGCTCGAGATCCTCCACCGACACCGGCTCCACGAGCCACATCGTCCGCTCGCGCGCTTCCGCAAGCAGGCTCGCGTAGTGCTCCTTGGGCAGGCCCTCAGCCCCTCCGGGGGGCGCTGTTTGCGTTGGTCGAAGACGCACAGCGGGGGTCGGTGGAGACTACGCGCTTTCAGCGGCTCAGTCCGCTGGTCCCGTGTTTCGTTACAAGACGCCCGGCGGATCACGATCCTGCCCGGGCGCTCCACGCTCACCCGGGCAGGAGCGGCCCGGCTATTCGTTCACGCGCTCGATCAAGAAGGCCACGCGCACGTGCGCGCGCCACTCGTCGAGGTTCTCGCCGCGCAAGCCGGTCGACACGACGTCCACCGCCTTGATGTTGCGGAGCGTCTGCTTCGCGTCGCTGAGCGCCGCCTGCACGGCCGCATCCGAGCTTTCGCTCGAGCTGCCCACGAGCTCGATGATCTTCACGACAGCCATGGGTCTCCTCTCGTCGAGTCCGCCGTCTCGCGCACCCTACCCCCGTCCCGGGGAAGCTGAGGTAGGGTCAGCGGGGAGTTGGGCTTCCCTCCTCCTCTGCTGCTTGACCGGCCCCTGGCGACGAGGATCGTCCTCGCCCTCCTCGTGCCGTCCGCGTACGGGTTCGTCACCGGGATCGCGCTCGACGGGTCGAAGGGGCTCTACATCGCGCTCACGATCCTCGCGGCCATCGGCGGCGTACTCGCCGGCTTCGAGATGTACGGCTCCGGCCAGGGCGCCGTGCGCGGCTTCGTGGGCGGCACGCTCTTCGGCTGCTTCGTGCTCCTCGGGCACGAGGTCGCGAGCGGCGACGCCACCATCAAGCTGCCTCACCCGGCGATTCTCCTGCTCGCGTTCACGATCATTCCCGGCATTGCGCTCGGCGCCTGGGGCGGGAAGCTGCGCTACGAGTTCGAGGAGCGCGGCGAGGGCGAGTCGGGCCCATTCGATCTCACACGCATCGGCATAGGCGAGTTCATCGGGTTCGCCGGCGCGGGCGTGCTCTTCGGCTCCCTCTTTCTCACCTGGTTCACCACGGAGTGCAGCGCGCCCGGGCAGCCGCGCGGCTGCAACCCCAACTCCAAGCTGCACGGCGCATACGGTCACTTCACCGCCTGGCAGACGTTCTCGAAGCTCGACGTGCTGCTCACGCTCGCGTGCATCGCGCCCTTCGTGCTCGCCTGGATCGTGGTGCGCGGCCACGCGCTCACCTGGCGCCCCGGCGAGGTGACGATGATCGTGGGCATGGTCGCGGCCGTCCTCATCCTGCTGAACGGCGTGATCCTCGGCAAGCCCGGCACCGATCCGGTGGGCATCTCCCTCGGCATCGGCTGGTTCGTTGGGCTGGTGGGAGCGCTGGGAATCCTCACCGGCGGCCTCCTCCGGCAGGCGGTGGGAGGACGTACGAGAAAACCGCCAGGGGTAATCTGAGCGCCGCGATGACCCACAGCACTCAGATCACAGAAGATCCCCACGCCGCCGGCCGGCCCGATCGCAACCTCGCGCTCGAGCTCGTACGGGTGACCGAGGCGGCCGCTCTCGCCGCCGCCCGCTGGGTGGGGATGGGCGAGAAGGAATCCGCCGATCAGGCCGCCGTCGATGCCATGCGCCTCGTGCTCGACACCGTGCGCATGGACGGCGTGGTGGTGATCGGCGAGGGCGAGAAGGACGAGGCGCCGATGCTCTACAACGGCGAGCAGATCGGCGACGGCTCGCCACCCGAGGTGGACATCGCGGTCGACCCGCTGGAGGGCACGCGGCTCACCGCGCTCGGCTTCCCGAGTGCGCTCGCTGTCATCGCGATGTCGGAGCGCGGCACGATGTTCAACCCCGGGCCAATCGTCTACATGGAGAAGATGGCGGGCTCCGAGGAGATCGCTGACCTCCTCGACCTCGACCGGCCGCTGCGCGAGACGCTCAAGCTGGTGGCGCAGCGCAAGGGGTGCGACATCCGCGACGTGATGGTTGTGATGCTCGACCGCGAGCGCCACCAGGATGCGGTGAAGGAGATCCGCGAAGCCGGCGCTCGCATCCGCTTCATCACGGACGGTGACGTGTCGGCCGCCCTGCTCGCGGTTACCGAGCGCACGCCCGTCGACCTCCTGTGGGGAATCGGCGGCACGCCCGAGGGCGTGATCTCGGCAGCTGCGATCAAGTGCATCGGCGGCCAGATCGTCGGCCGGCTGTGGCCGCGCAACGACGAGGAGCGGCAGGCCGCGATCGACGCCGGTTACGACCTCGACGAGATCCTCGACCGCGACCGCCTGGTGGCGGGCAACGACGTGTTCTTCGCCGCCACCGGCGTCACGGACGGCGACGTGCTCGAGGGTGTGCGTTACGAGGGCAGCCGCGGCGCCACAACCGAGTCGCTCGTGATGCGCTCGCGCAGCGGCACGGTGCGCAGAGTGCAGGCTCGCCATGACCGCGCGAAGCTGCGCGAGATCACGGGCGAGCGCTACGGCTGAGGCGCGCGCAGCGAGCCCACAACCGACGGCTCCAGATCGAGCCGGGCAAGTGACCGGAGGAACGCGTTCGTGACGATCACGTGGATCCTGAGCTGGGTCCAGCGGTAGATGTAGCGCCCGATGTTCCAGAACCAACCCCAGCCGGCGAGCATGGGATAGAAGCTCGCCACCTCCGACGTCACTCGGATGGTGGTGAAGTCGTCCGCGGTTGTGGTCGGATCGTCCGGGAGCAGCGACTCGGGCGGGCGGCGCACCGAGATCCGCAGCCAGCCCTTGCCGCGGCCGGGCGGCGCCACCAGGAGCCCGCGATCGATCCGCCAGGTGACGATGCCGCAGTCCGCCGCAGTCTCGTATTCAGGGGCGTAGAACTTCAGCAGCGTGAGCGGGCGCCCGAACAGGACGACCGCACGCGACGTGGGCGTGTAGACCACCCGCAGGATGCCGAGCGACACGCGGTGGAGGAAGCGCCAGTACGTGCGCGCGAGGCTCTCCAGATGCTCCGGGGTCCAGAGCGGATCGAGCTCCGAACGGGGCACGGTCACGTCCGCGCTCTGGCGGGTCGTGACGGGTCCGCCCGGGCCTGACTCCGCCTCCGGCTCGTCCACGATGTGCACACGGGCGCGAGCGTCGCGCCGGCGGGCGATCTCCCGCCGCGGGTCCCTCGTCAACACGGGCGGAACGCTACTCATCGCGCATCAGCGGAGAAGCTCGATCGGCACGCGCTCGCCGGCTTCCACGATGCCCTCTCCAGCGTGAACTATCGCGAAGGCCTCGGCCGCGAGCATCGAGGTGAGCACGTGTGAGCTCTGATCGTCACGTGTGGGGGAGACATGCCAGCCGTCGTCGGTCGCCCGCAGGCGGCAGCGCACCACCTCGTCCCGCCCGCTATTGCGCGGAAGCGGTTCGTCGAGCACCGCGGTGGCACTCGTGTCGTCGGGGCGGGCGCCCGCGAGCGCGCGCAGCGCCGGCCGGGCGAAGAGGTGGAACGTGACCATTGCTGAGACGGGGTTCCCGGGCAGGCCGAACACAAGCTTGCCGTCGCGAGCGCCGAACCAGGTGGGCTTGCCCGGCTTGAGCGCCACGCGCCAGAACACCTCCTCCACGCCGAGCTCTGCGAGCGCCGGCTTCACGTGATCGTGCGGCCCAACGGACACGCCGCCCGACACGCACACCACGTCGGCGCGCTCGAGCGCGGCGCTGAGGGCTGCCTTCGTGTCCTCGAGGTTGTCCCGCACGATGTGGTTGCCCACCACCTCCGCGCCCGCTCGCTCGGCCTGAGCCGCCAGGCCGACTGTGTTCGAGTTGCGGATCTGCCCAGGGCCGAGCGGCTCCCCCGGAGGCACCAGCTCGTCGCCCGTGGCGAGCACCACCGCGCGCGGCCGCCTTCCCACCGGCAGGCTGGAGTGGCCGAGCGCTGCGGCCACCGCAAGCTCGGCAGGGCCGAGCAGCGTGCCCGCGCGCAGAACCGGCTGGCCGCGGCGAACGTCGTCGCCAGCGTGCCGCACGTTGGCGCCCACACTCGTCTCCGGCACGCTCACCCGGCCATCGCTCGCCTGTACCCGCTCCACCGGCACGACCGCATCGGCACCGTCGGGGATCAGCGCGCCCGTGGAGATCGCGATCGCCTCACCGCCGGCCAGCGCCCGCTGCGCCGGGTGGCCCGCGCGCGACTCGTCCACAACCTCGAGATCCGCCGCGGGCCCGGCGATCACCGCGTAGCCGTCCATCGCGGACGAGTCGAACGGCGGCAGGTCCTCCTCGGCGGACACGCCCTCGGCGAGGACCCGATCCAGGGCCTCCCCGATCCCGACCCGCTCGCTCCCGAGCGGCCGGACGCGGGCGAGCACGCGCTCGCGCGCGCTGGCGATGTGGATCAGCTCGCCGGCCACGAGGCCGACTGTATCCAGTCCGCTAGCCGAGCTCGGGATACAGCGGCGTGACCGGCGCCGGGCGCCCGTCGCGCTCGAAGCGCGAGCGGTCCACCGCGGCGTCCGCCATGCGGCGCAGGCGCTCGTGCGCGAGCGTGAGGAGCGCCTCGGCGGAGTCGCCGTCGCCGGGGCAGGACGCGCGGCCCGCCGCGGGCAGCCGCCCATGGCAGCCGGCGGCGCTCCAGGCGTGCGCGCGCAGGCGATCCACCGCCACCTCGGCCTCGCGCGGGCGGACGCCGGGCAGGATCGCGGCGGTGAGGCCCTCGCCGCCGTCCAGCATGAGCGTGCCCTCCTCTGCCGCGCGGGTGAGTGCATCGCGCCACAGCTCGCGGTTCTCGTCGGGCGCGGCCAGCAGCGCCAGCGTGAACGGCATCCCCATCGTGCGCTCGCGCTCGATCGCGCGCTCCAGCGTCTCCCGCAGATCGCCGCGGCCACTGCCGCCCGTGGCGTCGGCGCGCAGCTCGAGCACCGCGGCGTCGAACAGCTCCTCGAGCTCCCGCAGGCGCTCGCTCAGCGGCCGCTCAGCCAGTTCGCCCACGCTCGCCCGCTCCACCTCCATGCCGAGCCATCTGCGCAGCACCGCGTCGCGTTTCTTCACTAGTGCGGACGAGGGGTCGACCGCTGTTGGTGATCCTGGTACGGTTGCCACGTCAGGCCGCCATTCGCGGCAATACCCTCCATTTCCTTCAGATTGGGCCGCGCCGTGCGACTGCAACAGTCGTTGCGGGGATCTGTGCACGCGCTTGCGGGAGCGCGGAGGGTCGGGTTAGCATCGATCACAGGCCCATCAAGGAAGATCGTTTGCCTGACCCACCTGTACGCCGCCTTCACGCAGTGTTAGACGCCCCTCTCGCGCGTCTCGAACAGTCACGGGACGAACTCGCCAAGGCTTGGCTCTTGCGCGTGCTCGAGCGTGCGCCGCTCAGCGATATCGAGAGGATCCCGACCGAGCGGATCGTCCGTGAGCTGCCGGACCTGATCAGTGACATCGTCCGCGCGGTCGCCCGCAGCGCCGCCGGCTCGCCCGGGGACGTGCTGAGCGCCGACGCCGAGGACCGCGCCAGCCGGCTTGCGAGCCTCTCCGGCCGCGACCCGCACGCGCCCGCCGACCTCGCGCGGGACATCGCCGCGCTCCACTCGGTGATGATCTCGGCGCTCGGCAAGGAGCTGCAGGGGGAGGAGGCGCGCGTGCTCATCGACGCCGCCGACCGCTTCGCCACCGTCTTCGGCGCAATTCAGGCCGCAGCCGCCGAGGAGCTCGTGCGCGAGCGCTCGCGGGAGCTCGAGTGGCTGGCGAACACGGACGCGCTCACCGGCCTCTACAACCTGCGTTACCTCCAGCAGCACATCCGCCACCTCGTGGGCATCCAGCAGCGCTACGGCCACCAGTTCGCCGTGCTCGTTCTCGACATCAACGGGCTCAAGCGGATCAACGACGCATACGGCCACGCCGCGGGCGACCGCATGCTGATGGGCGTGGCCGCCGCCATCCGCGCGACGGTGCGAGGCATCGACACGCCCGTGCGCATGGGCGGCGACGAGTTCTGCGTGCTGGCACCGCAGCAGAGCGCGTCCGGCGCGAAGATCCTCGCCTACCGCATGGCGGCCGCCGTGGAGCAGATCGAGACTCCCGACAAGTCCCCGGTGGGCGTGGCCATCGGCGTGGTGGCCTGCCCGCAGCACGGCGTGGACCCGGACCGCCTGCTCGAGCTTGCCGACGCCGCCATGTACCGCGCCAAGGCGGGCGGTGAGCGCGTGGAGATGGCGGACGCGGACGCTCCCGCGGCAGAAGACCGCTCCGAGCGAAACAGCTAACAGCAGCTAGGCGCTACTCGATGAGTCCGCTGCGGATGCCAATGGCAACCGCCTGAGTACGCGTGCCCGCCTGCAGCTTCGCCAGGATGCGCTTGGTGTGGGTGCGGACGGTCTCGGTGGAGAGCCCCAGCCGGTTCGCCACCTCTTCGGTATGCATCCCGTCGGCCAGCATCTGAAGGATCTCCCGCTGGCGCGCGGTGAGAGTGCGCTCGCCCTCCTCGAGCAGAAGTGAGGACGACAGCGCGGGGTCGACGTAGAACTCGCCGCTGCGCGCGGCCTGGATCGCGCGGATCAGGTCCTCTGGCGGGGAGTCCTTGCGCACGTAGCCCTTCACGCCCGCCTTCAGCGCCTCGGACAGCATCCGCGGCCCGCCGTCGGCCGTGAACACCACGATCGGCGAGCCGAGCTTCTGCTGGAGCGAGTTGATGGTGGTCTGTACGTCCCCGCTCACCCGCCTGAGGTCGATCACCACGACGTCGGGGCCGGGCGTGGACGCGTCGCGCAGGGCGGCGTCCGGGGTGTCCGCCGTGGACACCTCAACGCCGTCGAGCTCGCGCTCGAGCAGCGCACGGATGCCCTGGCGGACGACCGGATGGTCATCCACCACGAGCAGGCGAAGTGTGCTCACCGCAGCTGCCGGCATGGCCTGCCCAGCATACTCCGAACAGGGGACATACTCAAAGAGCTGGGGGTTGCAGGGAAAGATCTAGGGGGGCGGCCCCGATCCGGCTGGTGACGGTGAAGCCGAGCTGCTTGGCCGCGGCCGCCGTGAGGTCCCACTGGGCGTGGTGCGCGAACGGCCCCCGGTCCACCACCGGGGCGACCAGCGTGTGGCCGTGGTAGGAGAGCTGCACCTGCGTTCCGCAGCGAAGGTGGCGGTTGGCCACGCCCACGAGCCTGCGCGTGAGGCGCCTTCCGCAAGCGGTGCGCTTGCCGTAGAAGCCCGGGCCGTACCAGGTGGCGATCGACCGCTTGTAGACCACCACCGTCCGAGGTGCGGAGGAGCTCGGCGAGTTCGCGGCGCTCGACGCTCCCGCGAGCACGCCGCGGATCTGGAACTGGCCGCCACTGGTAGGGCGCCAGCTCGTGGAGAAGCTCCCGTCCTGGCCGACGGCCACCGACGCCACGGCCTCCCACGGGTCCGTTCCCTGGCGCGTCTCCACCGTGACCGTCCTGCCGGCTGCGTTGCGGTCGGTGCCCGTCACCTGGAGCGTCTTGCCGACGAAGGTGCTCGCGCCCGTGCTCAGGGCGAAGGCCGGATCCACCGGACCGTCCGCTGCGGGCGTGGGCGGCGCCGCGCCGCCGTTCCCCGCGAAGGCCGCGGCCGGCAGGGCGAGGACAAGGCTCGACAACGCAAGCGCAAGCCCGGCTGTTGGGATCCGAACGTTCATCGCGATTTGGTCGCGCCGGCGGGGTGAGCTGTCGGGCTCGCGCGAGTTGCGCTAGGAACGCGGCAATGCGTCCCATTCGCCCCGGCCGGACCAAGGTCCGGCAGTTGGTTCCCCCACTCGCCCGATCACGTCGGGCGATTAGGCAGCGGCGGAAATATACAGACAGGTCATAGGTCATGGGTCATAGGCCATGGAAGGACAGCCCTATGCCCTATGCCCTATGCCCTCTTCATCTTCAACTCGCCCGTGTCATAGATCTCGAAGCGCGCCGCGTTGATCACGCCTCCGGCGAGCACGATGATCGCGATCACGTAGAACCAGATCAGCACGATCACGATGAAGATCAGCGTGGTGCCGAGCCTCGCGATCGTGTTGATGTTCGTGAGGTAGAGCGGGAACGCGTAGTCGATCACGCCGATCGCGAGCGTTGCTCCGAGGGCGCCGGGCCAGATCGCCCTCCACGGCACGAGCCTGTTGGGCACGCTCCAGTAGATCACGCAGAGGATCGCGAACAGGATCAAGAGCCCGGCCGCGAGGCTCGCGGCGAAGACGAAGTCGTGCACCTTCGCGAGGCCGAACGGCAGGTTCTTCGCCCCGCCCACGAGGATCGACTGCAGCGTGGGCACCGCCACCGTGGCGGCCATGAATAGAAGGACGACCACGAGCATGGCGAGCGCGAAGCGCTTCTGCTCCACCCAGCTACGGCAGCGCACGTGGTAGATGCGGCAGAAGGCGGTGTCGAGAGCTCCCCAGAACGAGGCTCCGATCCAGATGCTCGTCACGAGCGCTCCGATGCCGAGTCCGGCTGATGAGTGACGCACCCGCGTGAGCACCGACTCGAGCGTGCTCTTCGCGGTGGTGGGAAACAGGTGCTGCAGGTCCTTGAGCACGCTGTTCTCGAGCTCGTTGGACTGCAGGATCTTGCCGGCGATGAAGAGCGCGAGCAGCGCCAGCGGGAAGATCGAGAGCAGCAGGTTGTAGGCGACCATCGCCGACAGGCCGGTGAGGTTGTCGTGATACGCCTTCCAGTAGAAGTCGCGCGCCGCGCGGCCGAAGCTGCGCCTAGTGCGCCGCGGCGGCGCCACCACTCACGGGCGGGGGAGGCGGCGCAGCACCCCGCCCGCCACCTTGCCGGCGACCTTGATGCCGGTCAGGGCCACCGTCTCGCCGGCCCTGAGCGCCGTCCCGATGGGATCGCTGGAACGGCTGGGCGGCGGGGGCGGCGGGGTCGCAGATGGCGGTTTGGGCTGCGGCTTCGGCTTGGCTGCCGCCTTGGGCGTGGCCGCGGCCTTCGCCTTCGGCTTGGTGGAAGGCTTTGCGGCCGGGGCCGGGGGCGAACCGGCGGCTGCACCCGCCCCGCCCGTGCGCCGCGCGCCGGCGCGCTTGTCGCTCCGCACGCCGGGCCGCGAGCGCGGAAGATTGCCGAGGATGCCGTCGTTCTCTTCGCTCATCACACTTTCGTCCGCGACTCTCGCACCGGACGAACCGCGCACGATACTCTTGGCGCGGCCGTCACGGAGGTTGCCGGGTCGGACCAGTTACATACCCCTTGCGTAAGACTTTTTTCGCGCGGGCGGGTTATTGGCTTGAGGCCCGTGTTTTGCGGGTAAAAAACGTGAGCCAGAGCGCTCTTTCGGGGATCGCGCGCGTTGACGCCACAGAATGTGCTTCTAGACTTCGATCGCATGCTTGAATGGCCTCGTATGCGCGGCGGGGCCGTCTCAGAGACGAAAGAAACGGGATGTCAGTAGCTGAGCTTCAGGAACTCGAGGAGGTCAAGCTCCTCATCACGAAGGGGCAGACCACCGGCGTACTGACTTACGCCGAGGTGGCAACGGCTCTCGCCGAGGTGGATCTCGACGAGAGCGACATCGAGGATCTGCACGGATTCCTCGAGCGGTCGGAGATCGAGCTGGTCGAGGAGATCGACCAACAGATCCCGGCGGCGCAGGCGGAAGCCGAGCGCAGCGAGCGCGGAGGACGTCGCCGCAAGGCGAAGACGCAGCTCGACCTGCGCCCGGACATGACCACCGACTCGCTGCAGCTGTTCCTCAAGGACATCGGCAAGGTCCGGCTGCTCACGGCACAGGAGGAGGTCGACCTCGCCAAGCGCATCGAGCGCGGCGATCTCGACGCGAAGCAGAAGATGGTCGAGTCCAACCTGCGACTCGTCGTCTCAATTGCGAAGAACTACCGCAACCAGGGCCTGCCGTTCCTGGACCTCATCCAGGAGGGCACGCTGGGCCTCGTGCGTGCGGCCGAGAAGTTCGACTACCGCAAGGGCTTCAAGTTCTCCACCTACGCCACCTGGTGGATCCGGCAGGCGATCGCGCGTGCCCTGGCCGACAAGGCGCGCACCATCCGCATCCCGGTGCACGTGGTGGAGAAGCTGAACAAGATCGGCCGTGCCGAGCGCAAGCTCGTCACCGAGCTTGGCCGCGAGCCCACTCCGGAGGAGATCGCCGAGGTCACGGGGATCGAGCCCGAGGAGGTCGACTCGATCAAGCGGTCGGCGCAGGCGCCTGTGTCGCTGGAGAAGCCGGTCGGCGACGAGGAGGAGTCCGAGTTCGGGCAGTTCATCGCCGACGAGCGGGCCGAATCGCCGTACGAGCGGGCGGCGGAGATCCTCACCAAGGAGGCTCTGCGCGAGGCTCTAGAGAACCTCTCGTACCGCGAGCGGCGTGTGCTCGAGCTTCGCTACGGGCTGGGCGGCGAGCATCCGCGCACGCTCGACGAGGTGGGCCGCACGTTCAACGTCACGCGCGAGCGCATCCGCCAGATCGAGAATCAGTCGCTGAAGAAGCTGCAGTCTCTCGCTGAGGCGCAGAAGCTGCGCGACGTCGCTTAACCCCGTAGGGCGTAGGGCCGGCCAGTTCGGTCCGCTGACGTGGTTGATCGAAAGGCTGATAGTCAGCGTTTAGATCAACCACGTCCGCTTGGACGGCCAGCGCCCGGGGCGGGGCGAGCTCGCGGACGGCACTTAAGACCAGGCGCCCGCGCGCCGATACAAGAGGCGATGTTCGATCTTCAGCCTGCCCTTCGCCGAGTGATCGAGACGGAGGGGTCCGACCTCCATCTCAAGGTGCCGTCCCGTCCGCTCATCCGGACGCACGGCATTCTGGAGCCGATCCCGGATTCGGAGCCGCTGAGCCCCGACGACACCGAGATCGTCTTCAAGGAGATGCTCACGGAGGAGCTCAAGCTGAAGGAGTTCGCCGAGGAGTTCGAGGTGGACTTCTCCTACGCCGTGCCCGGTCTCGCCCGCTTCCGCGTGAACGCGTTCCGCCAGCGCGGCGTGATCTCCCTCGTGTGCCGCGCGATTCCGCACACGATCCGCACGGTGGATGAGCTCAACCTCCCGCCTGTCATCGCCGAGCTGGCGATGGAGGAGCGCGGCATCATCCTCGTCACCGGCACCACCGGCTCGGGCAAGTCCACCACGCTCGCGGCGATGATCGATGAGATCAACCGCACGCAGTCAAAGCACGTGGTGACGATCGAGGACCCGATCGAGTTCCTGCACCGCGACAAGCTGTCGATCATCAACCAGCGCGAGGTGGGCAGCGACACCACCTCGTTCAAGCGAGCGCTCCGGCGCGTCCTGCGCCAGGACCCGGACGTGATCCTCGTGGGCGAGATGCGAGACGAGGAAACGGTGAGCACCGCGCTGTCAGCGGCGGAGACCGGCCATCTCGTGTTCTCCACGCTGCACACCGTGGACGCGCCCGAGACGGTCAACCGCATCGTCGACTTCTTCCCGCCCCACCAGCAGCAGCAGGCGCGCGCCATGCTCGCCGGCACGCTGAAGGGCGTTATCTCCCAGCGCCTCGTCCGGACGCCGGACGGCAGGGGCCGCGTGGCCACCTGCGAGATCCTCCGCATGACCGGTCGCGTGCGAGACATGATCATGAACCCGGAGGAGACGGGCCGCCTCACCGAGGTGATCTTCGAGGGCGAGTACTACGGCATGCAGACCTTCGACCAGGCCCTGCTCAAGCACGTGCAGGCCGGCCGCGTGTCGATGGAGGAGGCGCTGCGCGCCGCCACCCACCCGCACGACTTCAAGCTGCTCGTCTCCTCCGATGGTCAGCGCTCCACGTCTGTGGAGAACGTGTTCGCCGGCGCGAACGGCCAGAACGCCGACTACTCCTAACCCCGGTTGACGGCGCGGGCCATGCCCGCCACAGTGGGGCCATACGGTTTGGACACGTCGAAGGAGGCAGGGTTGAACAGCTCACTGGCCGAGTTCAAGGAGACGCAGTCGCAGGACGCGTTCTCGCTACAGAACGAGAGGCTGCTGAAGGTGCGGCTCGAGGCGGTGACCATCCAGGCGCGCCAGGGCGCGATGGTGGCCTACCAGGGCGACGTGCACTTCGAGCACGCGGGAAGCGGCATGAAGCGCCTGATGAAGAAGGTCGCCACCGGGGAGGGCGTCGACCTCATGAAGGTGTCCGGCACGGGGGAGGTGTTCCTCGCCGTGCGGGCGCAGGAGGTCCATCTGCTTCAGCTGAACGACGAGGAGCTCACGGTCAACGGCCAGAACGTGCTGGCCTTCGACGCGGGCGTGGACTGGGACATCAAGAAGGTCGAGGGCGTGTCCGGTGTGCTCACGGGCGGTCTCTTCAACATCAAGCTCAAGGGCACCGGGACGGTGGCGGTGATCTCCGACGGCCCGCCGATGCTGCTCGACGTGGGCAGCGCGCCCACCTTCTGCGACCCGCAGGCCGCGATCGTGTGGTCACAGGGCGTGAAGAGCTCCATCAAGACGGACGCCAACCTCAAGAGCTTCGTGGGCATGGGGTCCGGCGAGACGGTGCAGGTGGCGTTCTCCGGCGAGGGTTGGGTGCTTGTCCAGCCGAGCGAGGGGAAGGTCACCGAGCGGGTGAGCGGCTCCAACCAGAGCGGCGGCGGCCTGGGAGGCCTGCTCAGCAATCTGGGCAGTTGAGATGGTGGATCCTCATTCCCGCACCCGCGGATGACGGGCACGGTAATTCGGAATCCACCATCTAGCAGGGCAAAACCACATACTTCAGTTCGTGAAGTAACGCGCTAGACTCGCATTCATGGAGTGCGAGCCTCTGGATACTTGCCCGGTCTGCGCAACCGCCGATCTCATCTGCGGCAAGTGGACCATCCTCGTGATTCGCGACCTCGCCGCGGGCCGGGCCCGCTTCTGCGAGCTCGAGCGCTCACTCACCGGCATCAGCCCACGCACCCTGTCGCTGCGGCTGCGCGCGCTGGAGGAGGAGGGGATCGTGGTGCGCAAGACGTTCCCCGAGGTTCCGCCGCGCGTGGAGTACTCGCTCACGACCAAGGGTGAGGCGCTCCTGCCTCTGCTCGAGGACATGCGCCGGTACGGGCGCGAGTGGCTGAAGCGCGAGCCCGCAGCGGCCGCTGCTGCCGTCTAGTCGCAGGAACGCAGGCACGCGCGGCGAAACGGCCGCGTATGCGAAATCGCGAGCTTCATGACGCCCTCCGCGGCTTCGCGCTCGACGCCGCGGCCCTGCTCGAGGAGGACCTACGCGCGGGCGCCGAGATCGAGTTCGAGGTCGACGAGCAGCCGGCCGGCTCGAAGACCGTCCTCTACCGCTACACGCCTCTGACGGACAAGTTCATCGATGAGCGCTGGGAGTCCCTGAAAGCGCTCGCCTCGTGTGCGGAGGCGGCGGAGGCGCTCGGCCAGGGGGCCGCGCTCTACCTGCGGCTGCAGGGCGTGCCAGGGGTGGACGCCGAGCCGGCTCTGCGCGAGTTCCTCGGCAGGCTGTACGCCGACGCCACTCGCTTCGACTTCCCCGAGCAGCGCTTCGAGAAGCTGTACGGCGAGGTGGAGCGGACTCTCTACGAGGACAGTCTCGCCGCCACCGTGCTCGCGCCGCTGCCGGGGCTCGACCTGGAGCAGGGGCGCGTGGACCTCGGCGACGGTCTTTCGCTGATGAGCGGCGAGGGGATCGACGCCCCGCCCGAAGCCGTCTGGGCGGACCCGCGTGAGCGCGCCGGCGGTCCGCACGTGGTGGCCGTGCTCAAGCGCGACATCCGCAACGACGTGCCGCTGCCGGTCACAGAGGCGCGCATTCGCTTCCGCCGCCTGCTCACGGCCCTCCGCCTGTTCAAGGCCGGCGCGGTGGCGCTCGGGCCGCTCGCGTGGGCACGCGCAGACGAGGGCGCGTGGCAGCCGGTCCAGCTCGGCTCGGGGGGACACCTGCGCGGCGAGCCGTGGCTCCTCACCGCCGACGAAGAGCCCGAGCTTCGCGACCTGATCGGCGTCCTCGGGGACGCGCGCGCGGGCGGCGCGGTGGCGTGGGCGCTGTCTCGCTTCGAGATGGGTTGCGAGCGCGGGCTCGACACGGAGGCGCTGTCCGACTACCTGCTCGCGCTGCGTGCGCTGCTCGACGGAAGCGACGACACCGGCCGCGCCAGCCTCGGCCTCCGGCTCGCGGCGCTGTGCGCGGAGGAGTCAGACCGCCGTGCGCTCCAGCGACGCATCGAGATGGCCTTCACGCTCGAGCGCTTCGTGATCGGAGGCGGCAGCGGCGAGGCTTACATGGACACGATCGGGTCCGAGTCGCCGCGTGAGCTTGTGCTCGAGGTGGAGGAGCAGTTGCGCGCGCTGCTGCGGGACGTGTTGTGTGGCTTCCTCGATGCCGATCTCAAGAGCGCGGCCGATGACATCTTGCTGCGGAGTGCGGAGCCGTTCGAGATCGAGGCCAGAGACAACCGGCGCTTCGCGCCGGAGCGGGCGGAGTTGCGGAGGCAGAGTGCAGAGCCGCTCGTCCAGCGGGAACAGGTCAAGCGTTACTGGCCGGATGCTCCTTCCACTGCTGTGGCTGAGCCTGAGCCACCCCCGCCCGCGCCTGCCGCTGCTCCGGCTCCTCCCGAGCCGGAGGAGGACCTGGAGGATGGGGTTACGCCGTCGGCGGACTGGGGCTTCGACGACGACCCGGACAGCTACTCGGCGCCCGTCTGAGCTACCAGCGCAAGATGGTTCCGAGCCACGGCAGGCGCAGCCTGCGATGGTGCGTGGTCGCGGAGTGCAGCCGGCGGTATTCGTCGCAGGTCATCCCGGGCGGGATGTCGGTCTGCTCGTAGAGCGTTACTGACGGCATGTCATGAGCCTCCAACCGTCGGCTGCCCGGGGCATCGGCGCTTAACCCGGCTTTTCGCCAGTACTTAGCCGTGACTAGGCCGCGGCGGAATGCTTGTGCCGGTACATGCGCTGATCGGCGAGACTCAGGGCGCGCTTCGGGTTGAGTGTCTCCCTCGGCATCAGTGCCATTCCGTAGGAGCAGGTGATCGAGAACCCCACGCCGGTCTCCGACAGCGCCTCGGCGGCGTCGCCGGCGAGTTGCCGCGCGTCGTCCTCGGACAGCGACGCCAGCACGCAGAACTCATCGCCACCCATGCGGTAGGCGCGGCCGCGAGCCTCCACGGCGTCGGCGAGGCGGCCGCCAAGCAGCCGCAGCACCGCGTCGCCAGCCGGATGACCGAAGCTGTCGTTGTAGTGCTTGAAGCCATCGAGGTCGAAGAGGGCCACGAGCGTCTGCTCTCCGCTCGCGCCGACCTCCCACTCATCGAAATCGGCCATGAGCGCGCGGCGATTGCCGAGCCCTGTGAGGGGGTCCGTGAGCGCCTCCTCCTGGCTCTCCGCAAGCAGCCTTCGGTTCTCCGCCGCGAGATCCTCCGCCACCCGGCGAGACCGCACCGCGCGACGGTAGAACCACGCGAACGCGAACACGAGCAGCAGGATCACGCCGGCCGAACCAACTCGAGACTTCCAGAGAGCGTGCAACGAGCGCACGCGGTCGTGCTTCGCGGCCTTCTGGAGCGCGACGTCGGCCACGTACGCCTGCCGGGCGGCGGTGTCCGACGCCCTGTTGGCCACCTCGCTCCGCCCCGTCGACACCGCGTGGAGGATCTGCCAGAGCGCGGCCATCGTCTTGCGAAACGGCTCGTCGATCCGCGACCGGTCAGGCAGGCTGCCTCCGCGGCTCAGCTCGTTGAGCGTCTGCTCGATTCCCTGCTGGTCGCCCTGGAGCTCGTCCCTCACGTCGCTGAGGCTGTCGCCTTCGCCTGGCGCCGCGCCCCACGGCACCTGCTGGATCTGGGCGAGGTCGAGCCGCAGGCCGATCAGCTTGAGCTGCGCGTCGCGCGCCGCTGTGGACTGGTCCTGGAGCCGGCTGATCGCCACAATGGCTGTGGCGGCCAGCGCGAAGGCGCAGGCGATCACGAGTGCCGACTTCAAGGCGCGGCGCAGCTTGGGATGGCGGGGCATCATCCCTTTGGTGATCGACGCCGAGAGGCGGTCTTTGACGATCAAGAGCGTGTTAGAGCGCCATATGAAGGCAGCTGCGAGCGCCGTATTTATTGCTGCCGTAGTCGCCGGCTGCGGCGGTGGCTCGACGAAGACGACGGGCACCGTCCCGGCGACGACACCTCCATCCTCCACCCTCCCACCTCCGACCTCGTCGCCGCCGTCTCCGACGGCGACGACCAACACCCCGCCAAAACACCACCGCAAGAAGCCCCAGCCCCTGAACACCTCCTCCTCCGCGCCGCTGCACGTCGGCGCGCGCTACACGTGCCACGGCAAGCCCCTCAAGGCGATCCAGGCCGACGGTCCGGTGAAGCTCGGTCCGCCGATCGTGAAGCCGGGCCAGTCCTTCACGGTCACGATCACGGACCCGAGCGCGAAGGTGGCGCTCGTGAACCTCGCCGGCGTGGCGCCCAAGCCGATCCAGTCGAACGCGACAGAGCAGGGCGGCAAGCTCGTGGCCACGCTCAAGATGCCGGGCTACGCGAGCTGCGGCAACAAGCTCGTGACGGTGGAGGGCGACGTGAGCGCCCAGGCATACGTGGGCGTGGCTGGCTAGCCGGGAGCCGGCACGGCCTCGGCGGCGAACAGGTACTCGTTCATCTCGAGCAGGCCGCTCAGGTCGTGCACGTCGTCCTCCAGGTATGGCACGAGGATCGGCGGCGCGCCCTCGTCGAGGTCGCGGGCCAGCCGCGCGACGTTCTCGCTGTCGCGCACGGCGATCGCCTCGTAGTCCGCGAGGTTGCTCGACACCTTGCGTCCCAGGCGCTTGCCGAGGAGCGTCTCCAGCTCGCTCTCGTCCACCGGCTCGTCCTGCACCGCGAGCGTGCTCATGCGATTCACCACCACGCCGCCGAAGGGCAGCTTGCGCTCGCGCAGGCGGCGGTGGAAGAAGATCGCCTCGTCGATCGCATCGCGCCGTGGCGAGGTGACGAGCAGGAAGGTGGTGCGGCGATCGGCGAGCAGCTCGCCGGTGCGGGCGGCGCGATCCCTGAAGCCCTCGGCCATGTCCCCGAAGCTGGCGAAGAAGTCGGAGAGGTCCTGGAGCAGGTCCACGCCGGTCACGCCCTTCAGCACCGAGAAGAGCATCCCGGTGCCGCGGCCGAACACCTTGAGGCCGATCCGCCCCGGCCGCAGGAAGAGCTGCAGCGAGCGCGAGTCCACGAACCGCGACAGCCGCTCCGGGGCATCCAGGAAGTCGAGCGCGTTGCGCGACGGCGGCGTGTCCAGCACGAGGAGGTCGTAGCGCTCCTCCTGGTGGAGCTCGTAGAGCTTCTCCATCGCCATGTACTCCTGCGAGCCGGCCACCGCGTTGGACAGCTCCTGGTAGATGCGGTTGGAGAGCACCGCGTCGCGGGTGCGCTCGTCCGGCGCGTGCTTCTCGATCAGGTCGTCGAACGTGCGCTTGGGGTCGAGCATCATCGCCCAGAGCTCGCCGCTGGCGTCGATCTCCACCCGGCGCTCCTCGTTGCCGAGCTCCGGAAGCCCGAGCGAGTTGGCAAGGCGCCGGGCGGGATCGATCGTGAGCACCGCCACCTTGAGGCCGCGCTGGGCCATGCCCAGGGCGATTGCGGCCGCGGTGGTGGTCTTGCCGACGCCGCCCGCGCCGGCGCAGATCACGATCTCCTTGCGCTCGATCAGCCGCGCGATGCTCATAGCTGCGCCTCGAGCTCATGGCTCAGCTCGTCGAACGAGCGCAGGTTGAGTTCCGGCTCGAACAGGAACGGCAGCGTGAGCGGGCCGCGGCGGAGCTCGCCGGTGAGTCGCTCGAGCTCGGCGCGCTGGGTGCGCGCGCGACGGTGCTCGAAAAGTGCGGCCCGGAGCGCGGCCTCCACCCCGGGCGAGCCGTTGCCCGCCACGGCCTGCTCGATCCGCTCTGCCTCGTCGGGGTCGAAGCGCTCGGGCAGCAGGGCATTCACCACCACGGCGTCGAGCTCCATGCCCATCTCGTCGTCGAGCAGGCGCTCGAACTCCACCGTCTCGTTCACCGGCATCTCCTCCGGCAGCGCGACAGCCACCACCCCCGTGGAGCTTGGATCCGTGATGAAGGCGTCGATCTTGCCCGCCTGCCGCGAGATCGGACCGACGCGAGCGGCGTCGCGGAACGTACGGGGCGTGGCGAGGAAGCCCAGCCCGTGACCGGTGGATGGCGCGTCCACGATCACGAAGTCGAACGGAGCCGCCTGCGGGTTGCGCCGCTCGAACTGCGCCAGCTCCCAGACCTTCCCGATCGTCACGAGCTCGCGCATACCCGGCGTGGCGGCCGCGAAGTACTGAAACAGCCGGTTGTCGAACAGCAGCGTGTACAGCGCGGACGGCTTGACCTGTGTGCGCAGGTACTCCTCCATCGAGTGCTGCGGGTCGATCGAGATCGCATAGAGGTCGGTCTCGAGTGGCGTCTCGCTGTAGCCCACGCCCTCGCGGCGGAACACGCGCGACATGCGTTCCTGCTGCGCAACCTCGCACACGATGGTGCGCTTGCCGGCGCGCGCGGCCACGAGGCCGAGCGCAGCGGCAACAGTGGTCTTGCCGACGCCTCCCTTTCCGGTGACGAAGACCAGGCGCTTGTCGAGGATGTCTGCCATCCGGGCGGGTCGCTAACACTACGCGGCGGGGATAACGGGAGGAATCCTCCGCGCACGTACGAATACGCACTGCGAGATGGGTCTCTTCGACCGCAAGAACGCCGCCGTTCCCGAGGAGCGGCCCGAGAGATCGGAGTCCGCAGTGACGCCCGACCCGGCAACCAGTATCGCGGGCGGACAGGCGCCCGCGCCCGATAGCGGCGAGCCGAACGCGAAGGTGATCGCGTTCGCGAACCAGAAGGGCGGCGTGGCCAAGACCACCACCACCCTGAACCTAGCGGCCGCGTTCGCGGAGAAGGGCCATCGGGTCCTGTGCGTGGACATGGACCCGCAGGGCAACCTCACCATGAGCCAGGGGATCGACCCCGACTCGCTCGAGATCTCGATGTACGACGTGCTCGTGCATCACACATCGATCCGCGAGGTGATCCGCCGGCGCGAGGTGGACGTGGCCTGCTCCTCGATCGACCTCGCCGGCGCGGAGATCGCGATGTCCACGCAGATCGGCCGCGAGCGCTCGCTGGAGAAGGCACTCAAGCCGATTCTGCACGACTACGACTTCATCTGCATCGACACGCCGCCCAGCCTCGGGCTGCTCACGATCAACGCACTCACGGCCGCCAACAAGGTGATCGTCCCCGTGCAGTGCGAGTATCTGTCGATGCGTGGGCTGATCCAGCTTCAGAACACGCTCTCCATGATCCGAGAGAACCTCAACCCGGGCGTCGAGATCGAGGGCATCCTGCCGACGCTCGTGGACACGCGTACCGTTCACGCGAAGGAGGCCATCGAGATCCTCGAGGAGAACTTCGGCGACCGGGTATTCGCCTCACGGATCCGGAAGACCGTGCGGTTCGCGGAGGCGCCGGTGAAGGGCATGTCCGTTTTGAAATACGACCCCGACGGTAAGGCCGCCTACGCCTACCGTCAGCTGGCAAAGGAGGTCCTCGATGGCCGGTAACCCCAAGCGGGCGAGCATGCGAGAGGGGCCGCTTGCGGCGTTGTTCCGCCGGACCGAAGAGGAAGGTCTCCACGGTGAGGGTCTGCCGGCGGAGGAGGCCGGAGACCGGAGGCCGGAGGCCCGAGAGCCTGAGCGCCAGTCACCAGTCACCAGTCACCAGTCACCCGAAGAGCCGCGGCGTACTGAGCTTCGGCCTGCTCCCCCTTCGGCCCGCGGGCCTGAGGGCAACAAGCGGGCTGATGGGCTTCATGGTGCTTCGGAGGCTTCCGTTGTCGAGGAAGAGGCTCCGCGTCGTATTCCCACTCCAGAGGAGCGGCTGCGCAATGTCTTCTCGTCGGACATCCCAGAGAACATCCTCGATCGTCCTGGCACGCCGACGCGGGTCGCGCCGGAGCCGATGGCTTCGCCGGATCCGCTTCGCGGGCCCGTTCTCCGCGTGGTCGGAGTGGGCGGCGCGGGCGTCAATGCCGTAAACCGCATGATCGAGGCGCAGGTTGAGGGCGTGGACTTCATCGCCGTCAACACCGACGTGCAGTCGCTCGAGCAGTCCGCTGCCCCCGAGATCGTGCACATCGGCGCCGACACCACGCGCGGCCTCGGCTCGGGCTCGAATCCCGACCTCGGGCGCAAGTCCGCGCTGGAGGACTACGACCACCTGAAGTCGCTGCTCAAGGGCGCCGACATGGTGTTCATCGCGGCGGGCGCGGGCGGCGGCACCGGCACCGGTGCGGCGCCCGTGGTGGCGCGAATCTCGCGCGAGATCGGCGCGCTGACCGTCGGCATCGTCACCAAGCCGTTCTCCTTCGAGGGTTCGCGCCGCGGCGAGCAGGCCGAGCGTGGCATCCAGGAGCTGCAGGAGGAAGTGGACACGCTGATCGTGATCCCGAACTCACGCCTCCTGTCGGTGCTCGACAAGTCCACCTCGATGGTGGAGGCGTTCCGCGTGGCCGACGACGTGCTGCGCCAGGGCGTGCAGGGCATCTCCGACCTCGTCACGCTGCCCGGCCTGATCAACCTCGACTTCGCGGACGTTCGAACGATCATGTCGAAGGCCGGTCACGCGCTGCTCGGCATCGGCATGTCCACGGGCGAGCACCGGGCGCTCGAGGCGGCGCAGCATGCCGTCGCGTCGCCGCTGCTCGAGACCTCGGTTGAGGGCGCCCGCTCGATCCTGCTGTCGATCACCGGTGGCCGCGACCTCTCGCTGTGGGAGGTCAACGAGGCGGCCAAGGCGGTGTCCGAGGCGGCTCACCCCGACGCGAACATCATCTTCGGCGCGATGATCGACGAGAACGTGTCCGACCAGGTGTGGGTCACGGTCGTGGCCACCGGCTATGGCGACCGGCCGATCCGCCGTTCGCGTCCGAGCGCGGATCGCGAGTCGCGCGACGAGTCGCGGCGCGACAGCCCGGGGCGCGAGGCTGATCACGAGCCACGGGTGCGGCGGATGCGCGAGAGCTCACTCTCGGACCTGAGCGTGCCTGAGTTCATTCCGCGCGGTTAGAGTCGGCACATGCTGGTGCTCGCGAGCACCGTGGTGACCGTGGTGATCATCGTCGCCGTGGTGCTCATCGTCGGCGTGCTGATCTCGCTGTTCGGGCCGCTCGGCCGTGAGGAGAAGGTGCGCGACGACGTGGCGTCAGACGCCGGCCCGTTCGCCGCGAGCGCGATCGACTCGCGCGCGGACGAGGAGATCGCCGAGGTGGAGGACCGCCCGCGGGGTGTGGGCGACGCCGAGGAGCGGCTGGACCGGGAGAACGAGTAGCCCGCTAGCGCTTCTGGGAAGCGTCCGGCGATGCCTCCGGCCGACGATGTAGATCTCCTCGATTTCGTCGTGGAAGTGCCCGGTGCCCTGCTCGAAGTCGGAGTGCGGCGGCACGCGTATCAATCGCAGGATCGCAGATCGCAGTACCCGGAATGGGCCCACCCCGCGCCGGTTGGGGCTCTAGCATCGCGCTCATGAGAGGTGTGGTGGCGGGCGGTCATCCGCTCACGGCCGAGGCCGGTGCGCGCGTGCTGCGCGAGGGCGGCAATGCCGTGGACGCGGCGGTGGCGGCCGCGCTCATGTCGTTCGCGGCGGAGTCGCCGCTCACGGGGCCCGGCGCCGGCGGCTTCATGCTCGTGCACACGGCGGGTGGCGAGGACCACCTGCTCGACTTCTTCGTGGCCGCGCCCGGGCGCGGGCTCCGCCGGCTCGAGCCGGCGCGCCTCACGCCGGCGAAGGTGTGGTGGAACGACGAGTCGTTCCAGCTCTTCCACATCGGCGCCTCGTCTTGCGGCGTGTACGGCAACACGAAGGGCCTCGCGGAGGCGCTCGAGCGCTTCGGCACGATGCCGCTGTCCGATCTCGTGGCGGAGCCGGCGCGAGCGGCGCGCGAGGGCGTGGCGTTGAGCGAGGTGCAGGAGTACCTCTTCAAGATCCTCGACCCGCTGCTGGCCGCCGAGCCCGAGGGCCGCGCGATCTTCAATCCGGAGGGCAGGCCGCTGCGCGCAGGGGAGAAGGTGCGCTTCCCGGAGCTCGGCGACCTGCTCGAGCGCCTCGGCGCGGAGGGGCCGGACTTCCTCTACACGGGCGATGTGGCCGCGGCCGTGAGCGACTGGGTGCTCGAGCGCGGCGGCCTCATCACGCGCGAGGACCTCGCCTCGTATGAGGTGATCGAGCGCGAACCGGCACACGCGCGCTACCGCGGGCGCGATGTGATCACCAACCCGCCGCCGTCGTCTGGCGGGATCCTGATCGCGTACGCGCTCGACATGCTCGAGCACCTCGACCGTCCAGCGGACGTGCGCGCGCTCGTGCAGGTGATGGACCAGGCGAACAGGGCGCGCACCGAGGAGTTCGTCAGCTCCCTGCACCACGAGGGCTACCTCGAGCGCTTCCTCGCGCGCGAGGCGATCGAGTCGGCGGCGAGCGAGGTGCACTCGCGGCTCGGCTCGACCACGCACATCTCGGTGCTCGACGCGGACGGCGGCTGCGCCAGCCTCACCTGCTCGAACGGGTCCTGCTCCGGCGTGATCGTGCCGGGCACCGGGGTGCACCTCAACAACATGCTCGGCGAAGAGGACCTCAACCCGCACGGCTACCACCGTCACGAGCCGGGGCGCCGGATCCCGAGCATGATGGCGCCGACCGTGGTGTTGCGCGACGGCATGCCGGAGGTGGCGCTCGGATCGGCCGGCTCCAACCGCATTCGCTCGGCGATCCTCCAGACGATCATCGGCGTGGTGGACGAGGGCATGACGGCGAGCGAGGCCGTGAACAGGCCGCGGGTTCATTTCGAGTCGGGAGTGGTGGACGCCGAGCCGGGAGTGGACCCGGAGCAGCTCGAGGCGCTCGAGGGCGATGGCTGGAGGGTGGCCCGCTGGGTGGAGCGCAATCTCTACTTCGGTGGAGTGCAGGCGGTAGCGCGCGACCCGGCCACCGGCGAGCTGTCGGGCGGCGGCGACCCGCGCCGTGGCGGCGCCTCCGTGCTCGTCGGCTGAATGGTCAACCTGGCTGGACAGCCAACCCGCAAATAGCGAACTTTTCGGCCCGCCCCGGGGGTGTGCGCAACCTCGCAATTACGGAACACTTGCCCCTTGGCCTAATGCCCGCTGAGGGCACCCCGACTGGGAGGAAGGGGCAACATGCGCTCGCGCCTCCGTCCACTTGACGGCTCGTTCTTGCGGGTCGAGACCCCAAACGCCCACATGCACGTCGGCTGGAGCGCCGTTTTCGAGCCGCATCCCGAACGGCCGCGCCCCGACATCCAGGACCTGCGCGAAAGCATTCTCGGGCGCCTTCACCTCGCGCCGCGCTTTCGCCAGCGCCTTGCCTTCCCGCCGCCCGGCTTCGGCGAGCCGTTCTGGGTGGACGACACCAGCTTCGACATCTCGCGCCACGTGCTGGAGCTGGCCGCAGGCGACGAGCCGGTGAGCCTGGCGAGCTTCACCGCGCTCGCCGATGCCGCGCTGTCGGTGCCACTCGACCGCAAGCGCCCGCTCTGGCAGGTGCTGCTCATGCCGCGGCTCGAGGACGGTCGCGTGGGCATGGTCGCCAAGCTGCACCATGCGATGGCGGACGGCCTCGCCGCCGTGGACTTCGCGGTCCTGCTCTTCGACTCCACTCCCGATCCCGTGCACGCGCCGCCGGGGGAGGAGTGGCGCCCGCGGGCCGAGCCCGGGCGCCTGGAGCTTGCGGTGGAGGCAGCGGCCTCGAGCGCCGGCGAGATGCTGCGTGTGGCACGTGGAGCCGCGGGCTTCGCGCTCTCGCCCCGCAGGCAGGCGACGAAGGTCACAGAGACGCTCACCCGCATGGCCACGGTCGTCCGGGACGACATGCTCAGACCGGCGCCGGCCTCGCCCGTGAACGTGCCGATCGGACCCCAGCGCACGCTCGTGTACCACCGGGCGTCCATGGACGACATCCGCCGGGCCGCCCGCCGGCCGCGGCTCGCACCCGGTGCGGCCACCGGCGAGCGAATCACGGTGAACGACGTGTACCTCGCCGCGGTGGCGGGGGCGCTGCGCACGCTGGCGCTCCGGCGCGGCGACGCTCCGCAGCCGCTCAAGGTGATGGTGCCGGTGAACCTGCGCGACGAGTCCGAGCATGGCCCGGATGGCGGCAACCGGATCGCGTTCTCGTTCATCGAGCTGCCCCTCCACGTGTCCACCGCGGAGGCGCGCCTGCGGCGGGTGCACGAGGCCACCGCGGCCTTCAAGCGCTCGCACCGCCCGGACGGCAGCCACGCGATGCTCACGGCGCTCGGCTGGCTCCCCGACCCGTTCAAGGGTTTCGCGGCCCGCTTCGCCGCGAGCCCGCGCGCGTACAACGTCACGATCTCCAACATCCCGGGCCCGGACGATCCGCTCTACATGCTCGGGGCGAAGCTGCATGAGGCCTACCCCGTGGTGCCGCTATCGGAGGAACACGCCCTGTCGGTGGGCGTGTTCGGCTACCTGGGCCACGCCCACTTCGGCTTCTACTCCGATCCGCGAGCTCTGCCCGAGGTCGAGCACCTGCCGGAGGCGATCTCCGCCGAGATCCGTGCGCTGGCCGGGCCGCTGCCGAGGCGCCGTCGCGCCAGCACCGCCGCGCCCGCGCTTCATGACGCGCCGGCCGAGGTCACTCCGCTGCGCTGAGCTTCCGGATCGCGAACTCCATCCAGCCCTCGAGCGCGCGCTCCTCGTAGGCGTGCCCTTCCGCGGCCGCCCAGGCGGCGAGGTCGATCGGCGCCTCGGGATCCGTCGCCATCACGAGCAGGGTCTCGCCGGCGCTCAGTTCCGCCATCCGCCGCTTCGCCATGGTTAGGGGAAGAGGGCAGGCCAGCCCCCTTGCGTCCACCGTTGCCACAATCGGATTGTGAACGCGCCGCCATACGCACTCGCCGCCGTGCTCTCGAGCGGCGAGCCGGAGCGCTTCTACTCGGGGCTCTCGGTGCTCGTATCGAGCACCACCGACGGCTCGCGGTGCGCCGCTCTCGCGTCCTTCCGCGCGCTCGAGCTGATGCTCAGCGACGACCTCCTGCAGCATGCGGCGGAACCGGAGGCCACGCCGTCGCTGTCCTGGGCGGGGCGCGACACGTTCGCCCGCTCGCTGCTCGAGCTTCGCGACACCGCACTGGGTCTCGACGGGCTCGAGGTGTACGCGTGCGCGGCATCGGTGGAGACGATGGCCGTGACCCCGGCGAAGGTCGAGGAGCGCCTCGCGGGCGTGATGTCCACGCCGCGCTTCCTCCGCGAGGCCGAGGGCGCGACCCTTCTCTTCATATGAGGCGCGCCGCTCTCGCCGCGGTGTGCGCGGCGCTGCTGGCCGGCTGTGGCGGATCGCCGGGCGACATTCTGGGGCTTGGTATCTCCGGCGGTCCGCAGCGGCAGACCGTGCGCATGCACGTGGAGGAGAACGGCCGCGCGAGCTGCAACACCAAGCCGCTGCACCAGCTCCCGGGCTCGCTGCTCCTCGACGCGCGCAACATCGTGCGGGACGCGAAGCCGTTCACGAAGAGCGGCGCGAATTTCGGTGGTCCCACGCCGGGGCAGCGCATGTTCCAGCTGCGTACGCCTGACGGCACGGTGAACTGGAACGAGGCGGCGGTGGGGATCCCGCCGGTGCTGTCGCAGGCAGAGGAGCTCGCGCTCGAGATGCAGCGGCAGCTCTGCTGAGCGGCTACTGGAAGCGGATCTTGCCGTTCGACTTCGCGCGCTCGCCCGCTCGCTCCACGTAGTCCACGCGCTTCATCGCGGCGTCGATCAGTTCGCTGAGCATGCCGAGCCGCTCGCTCTCGGAGCGGGACTCGAGCAGCGACTGCTTGGCGTCATGCGCGAAATCGATCGTGGCGGCGATCCCGTAGGCGCCCAGGCCGTCGAGCTGTGCGGCGTCGGGCCGCGACTCGGTGAGCCGCTCAACCAGCTCCGCGTAGCGCTCGCGCGTGTCCTCGAGCGCGGCGGGCTCGGGGGCGGCGCCGTCGTCGTCGAGTAGCTCGATGTCGCCCGCCGGGTACGGGAGCTCCTCGATACGCCGCACGAGCCTGAACGGGCGCGTGCCACGCACGAGGATGTTCATTCGGCCATCGTCCATCGTCTCGAGGAGCTCGCTGATCGTCGCCGTGCAGCCCACGTCGCGCAGCCCGCTGTCTGAGAGCCAGACGATGCCGAATTCGCGCTCGTACTCGAGGCATTCGCCGATCATCAGCTTGTAGCGCTCCTCGAAGATGTGGAGCGGGACGACCTCCTCCGGCAGCAGCACGATGCCGAGCGGGAAGAGCGGAAAGCTCGACACAAACTCACCCACGCGCCAAGGCTACTCCGGCGGATATCCGCACCCCTGGTTTCAGGCTGTCCCCTCTCGTAACGATGAGGTTGGCCTGGGAGTCTGGTCTACATGAGCGTGAGGAGGAAGCTCATATGGACCATCGGGGCCGGCGCGGCAGCTTTTGTCGTGGCGCGATTCCTCGTTCCCAAGGTCGGAGCGCTAGGCCATACGTGGACGCGTGTGAGCTCCGGTGACAAGACCTGGCTGCTCGTGGCGGTGGGCTTCGAGGTTCTCTCCTTCGTCGGTTATGTCGTGCTCTTCCGCGCGGTGTTCGTGCGGTCTCAGGCGCGGATCAACTGGCGCGAGAGCTACCAGATCACGATGGCCGGCCTGGCGGCCACGCGGCTGCTGGCGGCCGGCGGCGCGGGCGGAGTGGCCCTCACCGCCTGGGCTTTGAAGCGCTCCGGAATGGACGGACGCACCGTCACCCGCCGGATGACCTCGTTCCTCGTGATCCTCTACGGCATCTACATGGCCGCGCTGCTGGTGGACGGTCTGGGCCTCGCCACGGGGCTCTTCGGCGTTCATGCATCGGCGGCGGTCACGATCGCGCCCGCCGCCTTCGGCGGCATCGTGATCGCAGCGGCGCTACTGATGGCGCGCCTGCGGCCGGTGTCAGTCGCTCCGGTGGATGGCGCCGCCCACGGCTTCCGTTCGCGCGCCCGCCACATCACGCTGTCCATCGCCGCCGGCGTGCGCGGCGCCCTCGGCCTCGTCCGCTCTCGTGAGCCGGGCCTCCTCGGCGGCTTCGCCTGGTGGGGCTTCGACATCGCCGTTCTGTGGGCTGCGTTCCACGCCTTCGGCGCGGCGCCGCCGGTGGCCGCGATCGTGATGGGTTACTTCGTCGGCACGCTCGCCAACACGCTGCCGCTCCCCGGTGGGGTGGGCGGAGTGGATGGCGGCATGATCGGCGCCTTCCTCGCCTTTGGCGTGGACCCCGCCACCGCCGTGCTCGCCGTGCTCAGCTACCGCGCGATCGCCTTCTGGCTGCCAACGCTGCCGGGGCTCGTGGCCTACTTCCAGCTCCGCCACACGATGGGCGAGTGGAAGGCCGAGGACGAGGCTGCGGAGCCGCTGGCGGCGCCGGGCCGGATCGCAGTGGCGTAGTCGCATCGCGCGGCGCGCGGGCCCGTTTCACATAGTCCCGAGTTGGGACGATCTCGCTTCGTCGAGGCTCGGCGGCGCCCGTGGTCGATCAAGGGGTCCACTATGGATCCTTTGGATCGACCACGTAGGGCCGACCTCGCGACCTTCGGGTACCGCGGCGCCTAGCCCGGCTTTCGCGCCGACATCAGCAGGTTGTAGAAGAGCGCCGCCGGCAGGCGCGGCTCGAGCAGCGTGCGGTCCACCGCCTGCAGCGCCAGGTAGCCGCGGTAGGCGTACTGCCGCCACGCCCACGGCACCTCTGACGGCTCGGCGGTGGACTCCAGGGTGCGGTTCACCCAGCCGAACCAGCTCGACGCGAGCTCCTCGCCCCGCACGCGCACGTGGTCGAGCCCGGCTCGCGACGCGAAGCCGTTGAGCTGGCCTGGCGTGAAGGCGTGCACGTCCACGGACATCTCGAGCATGTGCTCTGCCGCCTCTGCCTCGTCCACGTGGCCGTTGCGCCTTGCGCTCGCGCCCATCAGCGCCCGCCAGACCGGCGCCGCACGCCAGGCGGCGCGCTTCGGCAGATTCGCGAGCCGATCGCCGTAGCGGGAGGGCTCGCCGCAGAACACCACGGTGCCCCCGGGGCGCAGCACGCGCGCGAACTCGGCGAACGAGGCGTCCAGATCGGGCAGGTGGTGCAGAACGGCATGCCCGAAGACGAGGTCGAACGACTCGTCCGGGAATGGAAGCCGCTCCGCCTCGGTGCGGACGGTGCGCACGTCGAGGGCCAGGCGCTGCGCCGATTCCGACAGCGCGGACAGCATTCCGTGCGAGATGTCGGTGGCCACGCCGTTGCGGATCACTCCGGCCAGCATCAGGTTCAGCGTGAAGTAGCCGGTGCCGGCGCCGATCTCGAGCGCGGAGTCGAACGTCGGCGGGTCCTCGCCGAGGGCCTTGCGGATCTTGCCGAGCACCTGCCGGCGGCCCTTCTCGCCGAAGTCGATACCCCACTTTGCGTCGTAGTCCGCTGCCGCGACGTCGTGGTAGCGGACGTTCACGTCCTTGATCTGCTCCGCTGCTACCGGCGCCATGCGGCGGCGGACTATAGCCCGCCCGCGCCTATACTCGCCGCCGTTTGCCCGCGCCCCAGGAGCACGTTCAGCAGAACCAGCCCGACGGCGTGCCGCCGCTCGAGCTCACCGGCGAGCGCACGCTGCCCGACGTCCCGGCCGAGAACTACTGGTTCCGTCGCCATCTGGCCGTGTACGAGTGGATCGCGCGTCGCTGCGCGGGCCTCGAGGTGGTGGACATGGCCTGCGGCGAGGGCTACGGCACCGACGTGCTGGCTCGGCACGCCCTCCGCGTGACCGGGGTTGACGCCAACCCCGAGGCGCACGACCACGCCAAGCTGAAGTACACGCGCCCGGGCGTGACGTTCGCGCGCGACCTCGTGGAGACCTACAACGAGCCCTGCGATGCCGTCGTCTTCCTTCAGACGATCGAGCACGTGCAGGAGCCGAAGGCCGTGCTCGACCACTTCAAGCAGATGCTGAGGCCGGGCGGAACCGCCTACGTGAGCACCCCGAACCTGCTCACGCTCGCGCCGCCCGGCGCGCAGAAGTCAGACAACCCGTGGCACATCAGGGAGTACAGGGCGCACGAGTTCCGCGAGCTCTGCGAGCAGAGCTTCGAGCGCGTGGAGCTGCTCGGCGTGTTCCACGCCAACAAGCTCAAGGTCCACGAGCTCGCCATCAAGCTGGGATGGGACGACCTTCACAAGAAGCTCGGCATCACGCAGCGCTTCTACGACTGGTTCGTCCCGGCGATAGGCGCTTCCGACTTCGCGCTGCGCGAGGGCAACCTCGACAAGGCGCTCGACTTCCTGGCGGTTTGCAGGTGAAAAAGCGCGGCTCGCTCGCGGTGGTGCTCCACTCTCACATGCCGTACGTGGAGGGTTTCGGCACCTGGCCCTTTGGCGAGGAGTGGCTCTGGGAGGCGGTTGCCACCGTGTACCTGCCGCTGCTCGACATTCTTCGAGGGCAGCCGGTCACGGTGGGCCTAACGCCGGTGCTGTGCGATCAGCTCGAGACCCTCACAGGAGAGGCGGGCGAGCGCTTCACCAGCTTCCTGCGCCAGATCCGCGCCCCCATCCACGACGAGGACGCGCGCGGGCTGGAGAGCACCGGCCAGCCCGGACTGGCAGCGGAGGTGCGCCGCGCGGCCTCCGACTACACAGGCGCTGACGAGGCGTTCACCGCCCTCGGCGGCGACCTTCTGAGCGCCTTCCGAGAGCTGCCGGGCGTGGAGCTCTGGACGAGCGCGGCCACGCATGCGGTCCTCCCCCTGGTGGCCACCGAGCCAGGGCGCCAGCTCCAGATCGGCGCCGGGGTGGCGTCGCACGAGCGGCGCTTTGGCGGCTGGAGCGGCGGCTTCTGGCTGCCCGAGTGCGCCTACGAGCCGGGGCTCGAGCGCGAGGTGGCCGAGCTGGGCACGCGCTGCTTCTGCGTGGATCAGACGAATGCGCCGGCGGAACCGTGGGATCAGCTCGAGCCGGTCGCAACCGAGGCGGGGCCCATCGCCGTGCCGATCGACTGGGAGACGGTGGAGCTCGTGTGGGGGCCGAGCGGTTATCCCGCGCACCCGCTCTACCGCAACTACCACGGCCGGACGATTCACGACCTCAAGCCGTGGAACAACGGCGGCCATCCCTACGATCACGAAGCCGGGGTGCAGGTTGCCCGCGGGCACGCCGCCCGCTTCGTGGATCACGTGGGGAAGAAGCTCGACGCCTACAGCGAGCGGCGCGGGCGGCCGGGACTCGTGTGCTTCGCGCTCGACACCGAGCTGATCGGCCACTGGTGGTACGAGGGCCCGGCGTTCCTCGCCGAGGTGCTCGCGCTCTGTGCCGAGCAGGGGGTGGAGCTCGTCACGCTGCCCGCCGCGCTCGACACGATCGAGCCCGTGAGCGGCCGTGAGCTCGCGCCTTCGAGCTGGGGAAGGGGCAAGGACCTCAGCACCTGGGACTCGCCGAAGGTGGCGGAGCTGGCGTTCGGGGCGCGCTCCGCGGAGCTGAGGACGCTCGCGGCGGCGGCGCGGAGCCATGGCGCGAGCCCGGCGCTCGAACGCGCCGCCCGCGAGCTGCTGGCGCTTCAGTCGAGCGACTGGGCTTTCATCACCACCTACGACCTGGCGGGCGACTACCCGCGGCAGAGGGTCGACGCCCACCTGACGGAGCTCAACGCCGCGCTCGCGGGAGAGGCGGACGCTCGTCTGCGAAACCTTGCGCCAGAGCTCGACCTGGCGCCGCTCATAGCGCCCTAGCGCGCTATTCCCAGCGCAGGCGGCGGGGTGCCTTGCGCATGCGGATTATCTCCGCCGGCACTCCGCCAACCACCGCGTTTGCCGGCACGTCCTTCGTCACCACCGCGCTCGTGCCGATCACCGCGTTGTCCCCGACCGTCACCCCGCGCAGGATGCAGGCGCCGTAGCCGATCCACACGTTGTTGCCCACGCGCGTGTCGCGCTTGTAGATCCCCTGCTCGCGAATGGGCCGCTCCACCTCGACCATCCCGTGGTCGAAGTCGATCAGCATCACGCGGTCGGCGATCACGCATTCACGCCCGATCGAGACGTGCTGAAAGGCCGAGATCGTGCACTCCTGGCCCATCACGGTCTTCGCTCCGATCGAGACGACGCCCTCGTGGCAGCGGATCTTCGTGCCGTGGCCGAGCCACGACCAGCGGCCCAGCTCCACTCGTGCCGTCTTCCCTATCTGCAGCGTGACCCTCGGGCCGATGAAGCAGAGCCCGTCGAGCTTCAGCCGGCGGCCGTAGGGCGTGAGGAAGCGCTTGCGAAGCAGGCGGAAGATCAGGCGCCCGTACTTCGGCGTGCACATGCCATGCGACCACATGAAGCGGAGAAGAGCGCGCGGCCCGCCGTGGAGCGGGGCGGGCGCTTCGCGCACAACTGCAGGCACTTCTGTGGGCGGCGGCCCCGCCAGCTCTCGAACTGCTGCCATCGCCGCCGATGATATGTCGAGCTACAGCGCTTGAGCCGCCTCGATGCCGCGCTGCTCCCAGGGCGAGGGCTCGAACGCCTTGCCCACCGGACCGCCGATCGCCAGCACGGTGGTGCCGGCAGTGCGGGCCACGGCGTGTCGCACGAGGGATGGGTCCTTCACAAAGATCACGGTGCCAGTGGGGGCATCCACCTCCTCGCCATCTACGGTGAACGTCGCCCGTCCCTCGATCACCACGTACACCTCCTCGTGGCTGTCAGCGGGATCCTCGTTCAGCTCGTCGTGCTTCTCGATCACCTCGTCGCCCGCCTCGCGGCCGACCCACGCGTTGATCCCGAACGCCTCTATCCCGAGCGTGTGCCGCAGTGGGAGCCAGCCCTGGATCTCCTCGACGCATGGACTCGGGATCGGCTCGATCTCTGACAGCCTCACCGTTCGCCAGCCGTTCTCGCTCATCATGCTCCTTCCATAACCACCGAAGCCGTTATGCCAGCATAACGCGAATGCTGGTGACGCGTCAGCCCAGCGCTTCGATGAAGCCGCGCCGCCAGCTCGGATAGCGCAATTCGAGTCCCAGCTCGGCCTTGGCCCTCTGGTTCGAGGCGCCCTCGGTGCGGGTCATCATCTGCACCGCGCGTTCCCCGGCGATCCAGCGGGCGAGGAACTCGGGAACGCGCCGGGGCCGTGGGGCCCCGACTGCCTCGGCGTACACCGGTAGCCAGTCGCGCACGGGCGCGGGCTCGTCGTCCACGATGTTGTAGGCCCCGGCGGCGCCGCGATCCAGCGTGCGCACGGTCGCGGCCGCCGCGTCCTCGGTGTGGATGAAGGAGAACACGCCGCCGCCGTCGCCCACGATCGGGAGCCTGCGCCTGCGCACCATCTCGGCCTGCGAGCCGTCCGAGGCGTAAGAGGTGCCCGGCCCGTACAGGTAGCCGTAGCGCAGCACCACGCCCTCGATGCCGGCGGTGCCGGTGATCGCCTCCTCGAGCGCCGCCACCGCTTGCACGATGTCGCCCCACTCCACGGCCAGCGGGTCCTCCTCGGTGTGGAGCACGCCACCGCCGTAGCGGTAGACGAAGGCGATGCTCTGCGCCACGATCCTGCGCGCGCCCGCAGCCAGCCCGGCGTCAACGAGGTTGCGTGTGCCCTCGCGGCGCAGGCGGTTGTTGCGCTCAAAGGCTTCTGCGTAGTGCTTCGGATCGATCGAGCGCGGGATGTCCGTGAGCTCGTGGATCACAACCTCGGGGCGCGCGGCCACCACCGCGTCGCGCAGGCGCTCGGCGTCGAAGGCGTCCGCCACCACGGCGTCCGCGCCCTGCCGGCGGATCCCGTCGGCGCGCTCCGAGCTCCGAGTCATCCCCGTCACCTCGTGCCCGTCGCGCACGAGCATGGGAACGAGCGCCCGGCCGATCACTCCCGTTGCCCCGGCCACGAACACCCTCACGCGCGGCGATGCTACTGGGCGAGGAAGGCTTCCACCGCCTCGCGGTGATCCGCCGTGGTGAAGCAACCGGGCTCGGCGAACTCCTCCATCGCGAGCGCCTGATCCCAGCTCATGTCCGCGGCGGCGCGAAGCAGCGGCTTCGTCATGAGCACGGCGTGCTCGGGCAGCGCCGAGATCCGGTCGCACCACTCGTACGCCGCGTGGAGCAGCTCGTCATGGGGCACCACCGCGTTGGCGATGCCGAGGTCGGCCGCCTCCTCGCCGGACAGGATTCGCCCGCCCGCGAACAGCTCGAACGTGCGCTGGTAACCGATCCGTCTGGTGAGCAGCCAGCTGGTTCCCACCTCAGGCAGCAGGCCGATCTTCATGAACGCGGGCACGAAGCGCGCGCGGTCTGAAGCCAGCACGATGTCGCTGGCGAGCGCGAACGCCATGCCCACCCCCGCGGCAGCGCCGTTCACCGCGGCCACGAACACCTTGTCCGACTTCGCGATCGTGCGCACCACGCCGCCGAACTGCCAGCGGATCCAGCGCCACGCCATCGTGGTGCCCTCACGCCCCGAGTCGATGTTCGCGTGTGCCTGGCGCATCAGCTCGAGGTCGCCGCCCGCGGAGAACGCCGGATCGTTTCCCGTGAGAACTATCGAGCGCAGCTCACGGTCTGACACGAGCGGCGACAGCGCGTCCTGGAGCTGCAGCGTGAGCGGCGCGCTGAGTGCGTTGAGGTTGGCGGGGTCGCTCATGCGAACGAGCGCGCGGTCACCGTCGCGCTCCACCGTCACGAGCTCGCGCTCGTCCTCGCGTGCGGTGGCGATCAGGTCGTCGTAGGAGTTCATTGGGTTTCTCCTTTGCGTATCGAGTTCCAGGCTGCTTCAGCGAGCAGGTCGGCGGCGTCCTCCAGTGGCTGCGGCGTACGGCTCTCGAGCCATTCGCGCGCGAGCTCCTGGCTCGGCCCAATCACAAGCGGGAAGTAGAGGTGCGAGGGCGCCCGGCGGATCTCGTCGGCTGCTGCCCGCTCGTCGAGCCAGCCGAACACCTCCGCGAAGAACGCGCGATTCATCGCCTTCACCTGGCTCTTCGACGCGAGCAGCACCTCGGCCGAGCGCATCCCGAGCAGATAGCGCGCCTCATCGGGGTGCGCGGCGATCCAGCTGAGGTGGTTGCGCACGAGCCCGTCGATTCCCTCGCGAGCCGAGGGCCGTGCCTGGATCAACTCGAGGACGCTGTTCTGGTAGCCGCGCAGCGCCCGCACGTACAGCTCCGCGGCGATCCCCTCCTTGCCGCCGAAGTGGTGGTAGATGCTGCCCACGCTGGCGCCGGACGCCTTTCGGAGATCGTCGATGCCCGTGGCCGCGTATCCCCTGCGGACGAACAGCCGCAGCGCCGCCCGCAGGATCGTCTCCCGCCGAGCGGCAGTGGCAACAGCTCGAACAGAAGCCTCCATAGAACAAAATTCTAGAACAAATTTCTATGCCCTATGCCCGATGCCCTATGCCCTATGCCCAATGCCCTATGACCCATGCCCAATCCCAATGCCCTATGACCCATGCCCGATGACCCACGACCTTTTGACCTAGCCTGTCGCGCCAATGCGCACCGCGTCCGACCTCCTAGAACCGCTCCTCCAAGGCGACAAACGCGCCCTCGCTCGTGCGATCTCGCTCGTGGAGAACGACGATCCCGAAGGCTGGGCGCTCGTGCGCGACGTCTATCCGCGGACGGGCAGGGCGCAGGTGGTGGGATTCACGGGTCCGCCCGGCGTTGGCAAGTCCACACTCATCGGCGCGCTGGTGAAGAATGCGCGCGCCGCCGACCGGCAGGTGGCGGTGCTGTCCATCGACCCGTCGTCGCCCTTCACGCAGGGAGCGCTTCTCGGCGATCGCATCCGTTTAACGGAGCACTTCCTCGACCCCGGCGTGTTCATCCGCTCGATGGCCAGCCGTGGCTCGCTCGGCGGGCTGTCGGAGGCCACGCTCCAGGCGGCGCTGCTGATGGACGCGTCGGGCAAGGACGACGTGCTGCTCGAGACCGTGGGCGTCGGTCAGGCCGAGGTGGACATCATCGATCACGCGGACACCGTGGTGCTCGTGCTCATGCCGGGCTCGGGCGATTCGATCCAGGCGCTCAAGGCCGGGGTGATGGAGATCCCGGACATCATCGTGGTGAACAAGGCCGACCACCCGCTCACCGACACGATGGTGCGCGAGATCCGCGGTGTGCTCAGCCTCGGCCCGAAGACGGACTGGCGCGTGCCGATCCTCCAGACCGAGGCTTCGCGCGGCGACGGCGTGGCCGAGGTGGCCGAGAAGATCGCCGAGCACCATCAGCACATCAAGGAGCAGGGCACGCTCGACGAGCGCCGGCGCCGGAACCTCATGAACGAGGTGCTCGCGCTCGCGGCGGTGCGGCTGCGCCGGCGGCTCGAGGAGTCGGTGCGCGAGGATGCGTCGGTGCAAGAGCTGCTCGACCAGGTGGTGTCGCGCAAGCTCGATCCCGCGAGCGCCGCCGCGAAGCTGCTCGAGCGCGAGCTCTAGCGCTTGGCGGCCGCGGGCCAGCCGAGTGCCGCGAGCCGCCGCCACTGACGCGCGTCCCGCCAGAACAGGAGCAGGATCGCCACCCCCGCGGCGATAGCCACCGTGGTGGCATACGCGGAGCCGTCGAACCTCGGGAACAGCTTCACGAGCGGGCCCCACGGGGCGTCGGGCCGGCCCGCGGCGAGGCCACCCGCGCCAAAGCGCACGTCCACGTACAGCCACACGGAGCCCGCGACGGTGAGCGCCGCCAGCGCGCTGCCGAAGCGGGGCGCATGGCGCAGTCCCCAGGCAACGAGCGGGACCGTGAGCGGCAGCACGGCGATGAGCTGGCGGCCTGGAAACCAGGCGCCTGTGACCGACGGCGCGATGAACGCCGCCACCACGAGCTGGATTCCGATCGCCGCCGTGCAGAGGCCCGCCGTGGCTGACATTCTGCGGTAGCCGGGCACCGCGCGCGCAAGGCGCTCCCGGTGACCGCGCCAGAGGAGCCAGATCCCCACGAGCGCGAGCAACAGCACCGGTGCCCAGCGCAGGAGGCCTGCATCACGGTCGAGGAAGAGGCTCGCCAGCCGCGACGAACGCGCGGCGTACGCGCCAAGCGTGTGCGCGCCGGTGGCGCTCAGGTCCCCGCGAAGCCCCGAATACGGCGTGAGGCCCCCGTAGAAGGCCTCGTTCACCGCCACGAACACCGCGGCGCTGAAGCCGGCGATCTCCACGCCCATCAGCGCCATCAGTCCGTGCCGCTGCGCGCGCAATCGCGCCACCACGTACACGGCCACGGCGATGCCGGCCGGCGCGATGCGTACGGACATCCACGGCAGAAGCGCGAGCAGCACGAAGGCGCCGAACACGCGTGGCCGGGTGGGCGTCTCGCCGGCGCTCAGGCCCAGAAGGGCCGCGCCCGCGAGCAGCGCCGCCGCGGCCATCTCGGGATACACCGCCGTGCTGTAGGCGAGGAGGGGAGGGGAGACGCCCACCGCCAGCGTCGCGCCGAGCGCCCACGGATCGGGCGCCACGCGCAGCGCGAGCAGGTATGCCAGCGCCACGGCCAGCGCCGCCAGCGCCGCGAGGAAGAACTCCACCGCATGCGGTCCGCCGAGCATGTAGGCGGGCGTGACGAGCAGCGGGAAGCCGAGGCCGCCGGGCTCGTACAACGTCCGGTGCGCCCTATCCGGCGCGCCTGTGGTCACCAGCTTCTGCTTGTAGAAGCTGCGGTAGGCGTTTGACCGGTAGTCGTCGAATACGTTCACGTCCCCGTCGTGGGCGAGCGACCTCGCGGTCATCAGAAAGCGTGGTTCGTCCCCCGCGTAGGCGGAATGGTCGTAAGCGTGCAGCCCCACCGTGGCGGCGTAAACCGCGAAAAGCACGATCCATACGACCAGGGCGCGACGGGTCACGCGCAGCATCCCTTGCAGGGAACCATAAGCACGCAGCCTAAGAGGATGGTCGGCTGGGGGCGAGAAGGCGAGGGGATCAACCCGACCCCGACAGACGCCTTCGGGAGGACGTTCTGACGATGAAACGCCTGCTCCTTGCCTCAGCGATTGGCGCGCTCGCCGCCTGCGCGCCCGCAAACGCCGCCGTCATTCACACCGTCCAGCCCGGCGAGACCCTGTGGTCGATCGCCGCCGCCAATGGCTTCACCACGCACGCGCTCGCTGCCGCGAACGGCCTCTCGGACAACAGCAATGTCGTGCTTGGCAGCGAGATCAAGATCCCATCCGTGAGCGAGGCCGCAGCAGCGCTCGAGTCGGGAGAGGTGGGGGAGAGTGGCGAGACCGCCACCTCGTCCACCAGCTCGTCCGCGACCTCCGGCGCCCCGCCCATGGGCGGCTACACCGTTCGCCCGGGCGACACGCTCGGTGCGATCGCCGCGCGTAGCGGCGTGCCGATGATCGCCGTGGCGAACATGAACGGCGTGGATCCGAACAAGCCGCTCCTGATCGGCACTGTGCTCAAGCTGCCCACCGGTGCAAACGTCACGAGCTCGGCACCGGCGCCGAGCAGTACGGTCGTGCCGAGCGCGCCGCCATACCCCACCCCCGAGCGCGTGAGCTCGTCGACGATCGCCGAGATCGCCAACGCGAACGGCGTGCCGGCGTCGCTCGCCAGCGCCATCGGGTGGCAGGAGAGCGGCTTCAACAACGACATGGTGTCGAGCGCGAACGCTCGCGGCGTGATGCAGATCCTGCCCGGCACCTGGTCGTGGATCAACAGCAACCTGTCCACGACACCGCTCAACGCCAGCTCGGCCACGGACAACGTGCACGCGGGCGTGCTCTACCTCGGCCAGCTCCTGCGCGACACGGGCGGCAACATCCCGGAGACGATCGCGGCCTACTACCAGGGCCTCGAGTCGGTCCGGCGCGTGGGCATGCTGCCCGCCACGCGTCAGTACGTGGCGAGCGTGGAGGCTCTGCAGAGCCGCTTTGGGGGTTGAGGCGAACACGGGGTCCTGCCGATAACAAGGCAGGACCCCGACGCCTTGCCCACCTTGCTCGCACTCTCATCGATCTGGCTCCTGTCGCCCTTCGCAACCGGCGCTCTGCTCGGGTCGTCCCCGCGGGCGCGTGGGCTCGCAGCCCGCCACTTTCCGCTGCTGGTCCTTCTCGGCCTGAGCGGCATCGCGCTCGTGGTGCTCGGCGCGTTCGTGCTTCCGCGGCCGGACTCGCTCATCGCGCTCGGAGTGGGCGGGCCGCTGTCCGGCTTCAGCTTCTGGGCGCGCGGCAGCGAGGGCGGCGACGATGATTTCGGAAACGACGACGACGGCAATCCGGAGCCGCCCCCGCCCGGTGGTGACTGGGAGCGGATCGTCCACGAGTTCGAGCGCCACGTGGAACGCTTCGACGGTCCCATCGCTCCGGGCGGCGGCCGCTCGCCCGACCGACGCACGCCCGTAAGCCCCGCCCTCGTCTAGTGCGATGAGCCCGAGCGAGACGCTGCGCCGCGGGGTGGAGATCCTCGACGCCGTCATGTGCCCCGCCGGGTTCAACTTCGAGCAGGTGCACGACGGCGCCTACGCCTGCGGCCGCTACCGGCGCGCGGACCGCACCCTGGAGCTTCACTTTTCCGACTCGCTACGGCTCGTGAGCCAGCGCATCGGCCACGTAGTGGTGATGCACGACGACTACATGCGAGCGCTGGTGGGCCCCGGGGGCGGACGCTATCCAGGCAGATCCGTGGAGCCGCTCGACGGGTTCCGGGACCTCCGCACGGACCTCCGCGAACACTGCGGCGACTTCCTGCGCGGGAACCCGAAGCAGTGGCGCAGGGTGGCCGAGCGGGCCCTGCTCGACCCGCGCCGCTTCACGGTCACCCACGAGTTCCTCCAGCTCGAGGACGCGCGCCGCGATGCTCGCACCGCTTTCGCGAACCGCGAGTTCGCGAAGGTGGTGGTGCTGTATGAGCCGATCGAGAAGCTGCTGATGCCGGCCGAGCGCCGGCGGCTCGAGGTCGCGCGCGAGCGGGTGCGCACCGGCCGGCGCGACGGCTGGTAGCGCTCACGGGCGACCCGGTAGCTCAGTCGATAGCGGCAAGCGACTGAGGAGTGGGGGAGGCAGACGTGGTTGACCAAAGGATCCACTATGGATCTCCGGATCGACCACGTCACGCTTCGACTGGCGGTCGACGGGTCAGGCGCCCAGCGCCCGGGCGATCACCATCTGCTGCACCTCGTCGGTGCCCTCGCCGATGGTGAGGATCTTCGCGTCGCGGTAGAAGCGGCACACCGGATACTCCTCGATGTAGCCGTAGCCGCCGTGGATCTGCACGGCCTCCTCAGACGCGCGCACCGCCAGCCGGCCCGTCTTGAGCTTGGCCTGGGCGGCGGTGAGCGAGAAGTTCTTGCCCGCGTCCTTGAGCAGCGCGGCCTTGTAGGTGAGCAGGCGCGCCGCCTCGATCTCGGTGGCCATGTCGGCGAGCTTTGCCTGGATCGCCTGGAACTTCGCGATCGGCTTGCCGAACGCCACCCGTTCCTTCGCGTAGGCGAGCGCCTCGTCGAGCGCGCCCTGCGCGAGCCCCACGCCCATCGCGGCCACGCCGATGCGACCGCCGTCGAGCGTTTGGAGGAATTGCTTGAAGCCCATGCCGCGCGGACCCAGCAGGTTCTCCTCGGGCACGCGGCAGTCGGCGAACGCGAGCGGCCGAGTGTCCGACGCGTTCCAGCCCATCTTGCGGTACGGCGGCTCGATGTCGTAGCCGGGCGTTCCGTTGGGCACGATGATGTTCGAGATCTCGTCGTCGCCCGTGCGCGCGGTGATCGTCACGCAGCCGCTGATGTCCGTGCCCGCGTTGGTGATGAACTGCTTGGCGCCATTGATCACCCAGTCGCCGCCGTCGAGCACCGCCCGCGTGCGCGTGTTTCCGGCGTCCGAGCCGGCCTCGGGCTCCGTCAGCCCGAACGAGGCGAGCTTGCGGCCGCTGCAGAGGTCCGGCAGCCACTGCTCCTTCTGCGCTTCGGAGCCGAAGGTGTAGATAGGCCAGGTGCCGAGCGAGGTGTGCGCCGCCACGGTGATCGCCACCGACGAGTCCACGCGCGCGAGCTCCTCGATCGCGATGGCGTACGACAGGTTGTCCGCCCCGCCGCCGCCGTGCTCCTCGGGATAGGGGATGCCCATCAGGCCCAGCCCAGCGAGCTTCTCCACGATCTCGTACGGGAAGCGATGCTCGCGGTCGAGCTCCTCCGCCACCGGCCGCACCTCCTGCTCGGCGAAGTCGCGCACGAGGCGCTGGATCTGCGACTGCTCGTGTGTGAGGTCGAAATTCATGCGGCGCGGCAGTGTAGGCGTTTAGGCTGTCGCGGGGCCAGGGCGGCGCCGCCGACATCGTAGGAGCGTGTGGACGATGGATGGCGATTGGCAGCTCGTCGAAGCAGGCCCACCGGACGCGGGGCGCACCGTGTTGTTGCTTCCCGGCGGCATGTGCGGGGCCCGTTCGTATGCCGAGGTGATGGCGGAGCCACTCCTTGCGGGCACGCACCTGGTGGCCGCCACTCTGCCGGGTCACGCTGGAGCGCCCGCGCCCGCGGACTTCAGCATCGGGAACTACGCACGGCTCACGGCTGACCTCGCGAAAGCGGTCGGCGCGAACGTGGTGGTTGGATTCAGCATCGGTGCCACCGTCGCGCTCGAGATGGTCACCTCGGGCGGCTTCGCCGGCCCGGTGGTGCTGGTTGGCATCAGCCTGTCGGCCAAGGACGAGCCGGCCTTCTTCCACGCCCTCGTCCGGCTCGGCGCCGTCCTGGGCACCCTCCCTGCCACCCTGATGTCGAAGGGAGCGGCTTCGATGGTGAAGCGCGTGCCGGTGACCCGGGCGCGCCAGGACGAGTTGCGAGAGGACTTCAGCAGGAACGTTCCGCGGGACACGCGCCAAGTGCTGCGCGAGTATGCGCGCTGGCTGCACGAGCAGGACCGTCCCGCGGAGAAGCTCTGCGAGAGCGGCGTGCCGTCCTGGATCGTCCACGCCGACAAGGGCGACGGCGGACTGACCGACCATGAGCGGCGGATCCTGGAGGCGTGTCCGAACGCGCACGTGGTCACGATCCGAGGCACCGTGCACTTCTTCCCGAACGAGGTGCCGCAGCGGATCGCCGAGGTCATAGCTGAGGCCGCGGGTATTGGTCGCTCAGCCAGTCGGAGTTAAGCTGCCCCGCGACCAACGAGGAGAGGTGGCCCCATGGCAGTGATGGCAGGCGTGCTCGACGAGACTCGCCGGCGGACGCTCGAGGCGCTGTGCGACACGTTCGTACCCTCGGCTCCCTACGAGGGCGACGACGAGACTATGCGCGCCTTCATGGCCCGCTCGGCCTCCGACATGGGCGTGGCAGCGCAGATCGAGGGCCTGATGGCGCAGGCCATGCTGCCCGAGGAGATCGAGGGCTTCGGCCAGTTGCTCGACGGCCTGAGCGCGAACGACTTCGCCTCGATGCCGGTCGAGGTGCGCACGCAGGTGTTGAAGCAGGTGGCCGCGAGCGGTCCGGAGGCCAAGCTGGGAATCAAGGTCTTCAAGGGCCTCACGATGCTCTTCTTCTATGCGCTGCCCGACGAGCAGGGCCGCAACCCGAACTGGGACGCGCTGGGCTATCCCGGGCCGATCAGCGCCCCGCCGAGCGCAGACGAGGCGCCCAAGACGATCAAGCTGGAGCAGCTCGCCGGCGCCGAGGCCACCCTCACCGCGGACGTGTGCGTGGTGGGCTCCGGGGCGGGCGGCGGCGTGCTGGCGGCCGAGCTGGCGAAGGGCGGCAAGTCGGTGGTGGTGCTCGAGCAGGGCGCCTACCGCAACGAGCAGGACTTCAAGCAGCTCGAGCTGCTCGGGTCGCTCGAGCTGTACCTCGGCGGCGGGCTGCTCGCTTCCGAGGACGGCTCGATCTCGGTGCTCGCCGGCGCCACGCTCGGCGGCGGCACGATCGTCAACTACATGAACTGCATCCGCACGCCTGAGCACATCCGCAGGGAGTGGGCGGAGCATGGCGTGGAGGGGATCGACCAGCTCGAGTACGAGCAGCACATCGACGCGGTGTGGGAGCGGCTGCAGGTGAACGTGGAGGCGACGTCACAGAACCGTTCGCACCGCAAGATGATCGAGGGCATGGAGGCGTGTGGCTTCCCGTGGAAGCCGATCACCCGCAACGCCGATCCGAAGTGCGACGACCCGCGCGTGTGCGGCTACTGCTACACGGGATGCCAGCGCGGCTGCAAGCAGTCGACGATGAAGACGTACCTCCAGGACGCCTCGGACGCGGGGGCGAAGTTCGTGGTGGGCGCCCGTGCGGACCGCATCAAGACGGCCGACGGTCATGCCACCGGCGTGGAGGCGACGGTGACGAACGCGGACGGCTCGACCACGAGCCTCACGGTCGAGGCCGGCACGGTGGTGGTGGCGGCGGGAGCGGTGGAGTCCCCGGCGCTGCTCCTGCGCAGCGGCATCGGCGGCCCGGCGGCCGGCAAGCACCTGCGGCTGCATCCCGCCGCGATCGTGGAGGGGGTGTACGAGGAGCCGATCGAGGGCTGGATCGGCCAGGCCCAGTCCGCCGTCTCGTACCAGTTCGCGAACGCCGAGGGCGAGTGGGGCTTCCTCATCGAGAGCGCTCCCACGGCGCCCGCTCTGATCGCGGCCAACTGGCCCTTCGAGGACGGCGCGCAGCACAAGCGCGACTTCGGCGCCTCGCTCAAGTACGCCGCGCCGTTCATCACGGTGGCGCGCGACCACGGCGAGGGCGAGGTGGCGATCGACGCCCACGGCCGCGCGGTGGTGCGATGGTCGCTCAGCGACGAGGTGGATCGCCGCATCTTCGTGCGCGGCAACCAGGAGCTGGCGAAGCTGCACAAGGCGGCGGGGGCGACGGAGATCTTCACCCTCCATGCGGAGCCCACGTCCTGGCGGAAGGGCGAGGACTTCGACGCGTTCCTCGACAAGATCGAGAACGCCTCCTACGAGCCGAACGACGTGGCGATCTTCACCGCGCACCAGCTCTGCTCATGCCGGATGGGGTCTGATCCGCAGACCTCGGTGGCGAACGGCAGGGGCGAGTTGCACGACATGAAGGGCGTCTGGATCGGCGACGCGTCTGCGTTCCCCACGGCTCCCGGAGTGAACCCGATGATCTCGATCATGTCGCTCGCGCACCGCACCGCGGGCGAGATCCTCAAGGAGGACTGAATTGGCGAAGGTCGTGTACACCGCCGAGGCGAGCGTGCAGGGCGGCCGTGCCGAGGGGCACGGGAAGACGAGCGACGGGCAGCTCGACGTGACGCTGCGGCTGCCGAAGGAGATGGGCGGCGACGGGGGCGGAACGAACCCCGAGCAGCTCTTCGCCGTGGGCTACGCGGCGTGCTTCGAGGGTGCGCTCGGAGCGGTGGGCCGGCGCGAGAAGGTCGAGCTGGGCGACGCATCTATCGAGAGCAAGGTCAGCTTGATCACCACGGAAGAGCGTGGCTTCAACGTGGCCGTGGAGCTCGATGTGACCCTGCCGTCCATCGACGACGCCGACGAGGCGGTGCGGCTGGTGGCGGCGGCTCACAAGGTTTGTCCCTACTCGAACGCCACGCGCGGCAACGTCGAGGTGAAGCTCACGGCCAACGGCAAGTCTGTGGAATAGACCGGGCGCATTCCGGGCATCCCACGCCCGGCGATGAAGCTCGGCTATTTCCTGTCAAGCGAAGAGTGGGGACCGCGCGACCAGGTGCGGCTCGCGAAGCGCGCTGAGAACGCGGGCTTCCACGCGCTCTGGATCTCCGACCACTACCACCCGTGGATCGACGAGCAGGGCCACAGCCCGTTCGTGTGGGCGTCGATCGGCGCCATCGCCGAGGCCACCAACATGCGGGTGACCACCGGCGTCACCTGTCCGACGCTTCGCATCCATCCAGCCGTGATCGCGCAGGCCGCCGCCACCGCTTCCGTGCTACTCGAGGGCCGCTTCCAGCTAGGAGTGGGCAGCGGCGAGGCGCTCAACGAACACATCTTCGGCGACCACTGGCCGCAGGCCGACGAGCGGCTCGAGATGCTCGAGGAGGCCGTGGAGGTCATCCGGCTCCTGTGGCAGGGCGGCAGCCAGTCGCACCGGGGCCGGCACTACCGCGTGGAGAACGCCCGCATCTACGACCTGCCGGACGAGCCGCCGGAGATCCTCGTGTCCGGCTTCGGCCCGAAGGCGGTGAAGCTCGCCGCGCGGATCGGCGACGGCTACGCCACAACGAGCCCCGACGAGCTGATCAAGCAGTACCGCGACGAGGGCGGCACGGGCCCGGTGCAGGCGGGCACGAAGGTCTGTTTCGGCAGCGACGAGGCTGAGGCGCGCAAGACCGCCTACCGCCTCTGGCCGAACGAGCAGCTTCCCGGCGAGCTCGCTCAGGTGCTGCCCACGCCCGCGCACTTCGAGCAGGCGAGCGAGCTCGTGACCGAGGACATGGTCGCCGGCACGGTGCCGTGCGGCCCCGACCTCGACCACCACATGAACACCCTCCAGGAGTACGCCGACGCCGGCGTGGACGAGCTGTTCGTCCAGCAGATCGGCCCGAATCAGGACGAGTTCTTCGACACCTGGGCTCGCGAGTTCGTGCCGCGCTTCAACGGCTGATCAGCGCAGCTCGGCAGAGCTCTTCCCGAGGAGCTGGCGCGCGACGATCAGGAGCTGGATCTGCTGCGTGCCCTCGAAGATGTCGAGGATCTTCGCGTCGCGCGCCCACTTCTCGAGCAGCTCGCTCTCGCCGTAGCCGATGGCGCCGCAAAGCCGCACGCAGCGCAGGGCGATGTCCACGCACGTACGTCCGGCCTTCGCCTTCGCCATCGATGCCTGTAGCGAGTTGGGCTTGCGGTTGTCGGCCATCCACGCGGCCCTCAGCGTGAGCAGGCGCGCCGCCTCGTAGTCCGCCTCGAGCGCAAGCAGCTCGGCCGCCGCGGCCGGCTGAACCTCGGCGGGGCGGTGAAGGTCGATCTCCACGCCGGCGTCCGCGAGCAGCCGCGTGGTCTCCTCGAGGCACGCACGCGCAAGGCCCACCGCCATTGCGGCAACGAGCGGCCTCGTGTTGTCGAACGTCTGCATTGCGCCCGCGAAGCCGCCCTTCTCGGTGATCTCCGGATCGCCGAGCAGGTTCTCCTTCGGCACTCGGCAGTCCTCGAGCACGAAGTTCGCGGTATCCGACGCGCGGATGCCCAGCTTGTCCTCCACGCGGACGAGCTTCAGGCCCGGGTTGGAGCGCTCCACGACGAACGACTTGATCGCGGCGCGTCCCTTGCTGGGATCGAGGCTCGCCCACACAACCACGAGATCCGCGCGCTCGCCCGCGGTGACGAAGATCTTCTCGCCGTTCAGCACGTACTCGTCGCCTTCGAGGCGCGCGGTGGTGCGGATGGCGGCGGAGTCGGAGCCCGCCTCTGGCTCTGTGATCGCCATCGCCGCCCAGCGGCCGGCGAAGCGCGCTGCCTGCTCCTCGTTCGCCACCGACGCGATTGCCGAGTTGCCGAGGCCCTGGCGAGGCATCGAGAGCAGCAGGCCGACGTCGCCCCAGCAGAGCTCCATGATGCTGAGGCAGGTGGCCATGTTGCTGCCGTTGCGCGTGCCCCCGCTGTCCGGCGAGCTGCCGTTCTCGCGCTTTACCCCCGCCGCACCGGCGCCCGCGATCGCACCGCCCTCGTCGAGGCCGTCGATCGCCGCCGCCAGCATGTCGAGCTCCTTCGGATAGGTGTGCTCGTCGCGGTCGTAGCGGCGCGAGTTGGGCCGGAACACCTCGGCCGCCACCTGGTGCGCCTGGTTCACCAGCGGCTTGAACTTCTTGGGTAGCTCGAGATTGATCATCGAAGCCTCAGACGAGCAGCGCGCCCTCCATCAGGCCGGCAGCGCGCAGGTCGCGGTACCAGCGCTCCACCGGGTGCTCCTTCACGAAGCCGTGGCCGCCCAGGAGCTGCACTCCCTCCGAGCCGATGGCCATTCCCTTCGCGCCGCACAGCTCGTGGGCCACCGCCGCCTCGCGCGCGAAGTCGCGCTCCTGGTCGGCGCGCGCCGCCGCGCGATAGGTGGCAAGGCGCATGCCGTCGAGTTCGATCGCCATGTCGGCAACCGCGAACGCCACGGCCTGGCGGTTGGAGATCGGCTCGCCGAAGGCCACGCGCTCGTTCACGTAAGGGATCGTGTAATCGAGAACTGCCTGAGCGGTGCCCACGGCAAGCGCGCACCAGCCAAGCCGGGCGCGCTGCACGCACTCTCTGTAGACGGCCGGATCGCCATCGGCGAGCAGCGCGCCGCCCGGCACACGTACCCCGTCGAAGATCAGCGCCCCTGTTGCGGCCGCGCGCACGCCCATCGCGGGCTCGGGACTGGTGGACAGGCCGGTGGTGCCCGACTCCACGATGAAGAGTCCGGGCCGGCCGTCCTCGAGCGCAGCGGCCACGAGGAAGAGCTCACAGTCGGCCACGCGTGGCACGAGCGTCTTCGCCCCGTCGAGCACGTAGCCCTCGCCACTGGCGCGCGCTGTGGTCTGGAGGCTCAGCGGATCGAACAGCGGACGCGGCTCGAGCAGCGCCAGGGCGGCGGCCGGAGCGTCCGACTCGAGGAAGGGCGGCACGTAGGTGGACTGCTGGTCCGCGTCTCCCCAGAGGCCGAGCGCGGTGGTGACGGCGGAGGGCGCGAGCGCCGCCAGCGCGATTCCCATGTCTCCGTGGGCAAGCGCCTCGGCGATCAGCACGGACGTCACCGCCGAGCGCTCGGACACGGCGCCGCCGAGCTCCTCGGGGACGCCGAGCATGGTCACGCCCAGCTCCACGCTCTCGGCCAGCAGCTCCGGTGGGGCCCCGCAGCCGGCGTCCGCCTCGAGCGCCACGGGACGCATGCGCTCCTTCGCGAACGCGGCGAACGATTCGCGCAGCATCTGCTGCTCGTCGGTGGGGGTGAGGTCGAACAGGTCGGACCGGCGGCTGGGCGCCGGGCGCGCGGCCCTCGAAAGCCTCGGGCCGCCGCCCCAGCTTCGCCCGATCTTCGTGGCGGTGGCGGCGGTCGTCTTGGAGGCCCTGAACAGAAGACGCTCCACGGGCTTGCGCAGGCCGAGCCGGTCGAGGCTTTCGAGGCCCGCGATGCCGTTGAGAGCCCGCAGGCCCAGCTTCATCCCTGTCTCGTCGAGTGACGGCATAGGTCCGTTACACGGACTATAGATACATGATTCCGTGTAAGGGTGCCGCGGCTAGTTCTCGATCGTCACGAGCGTGCCGATAGGCGTGTAGGGCCACACCTTCGCCGCGGCCGCGAGCGGCAGCTCAACACAGCCGAGGCTCTGCGGCGTGCCGAACGACGCGCGGTTGAAGGCGTGCAGCGCGTCGCCGCCGTTGAAGTAGCTGATCCACTTGATGCCGGGATCGTTGTAATGCGAGCCGTCCGGGTTGGTCCCGCTCATCGTCCCCACCGGGATGTGCTCGAACACCGGGAAGGTGCCGAGCTGCGTGGGCGCGGACGGCACTCCCGTGTTGCCCGGTGAGGTGAGCACCACGTGCCCGTTGTGCCAGAGCGTGAGCTTCTGGGGAACGTTGCGGTGCACGTACACGTAGCTGTAGCCGCCCCTGTGACGCTTGCCCGCGATCGCGTCGGTGAGCAGCGCGTGCCAGACCTTCGGCCCGGCGAAGCCATCCGCCTGCAGCCCGTGCGTGTCCTCGAACATCATCAGCGCGCCGCGCGTGATCTGGTTCGAGTTGCTCGCGCTCCACATGCGGCGCAGCTCCGGCGGCGTGTTCGAGTAGCGCCAGGAGAACTGGCCCTGCGGCGGGTTGGTCGCGGCCGCCACCTGCGCGGCGGGCGTGCGCGGTACGGCGGGTCCCGACGAGTGCCACGTCACCGGGAGATAGCCTGCCTCCGCCAATAGCTGGTGGAGCCTGAGGGTCGAGCCGCCCGGCACACTCCAGTCGATCGTGCGCGTGTTCTTCGCGCTGCCGCCGTCCGGCGCGCGCAGCGACACGGCCTTGGGGAGCGTCACGTGAAGCGTCGTGCCGAACGGCGCGCCGAAGCCGGACGGGGTGAACAGCAGCGTGTGGCTGTCGGGCCGCTGCCAGCTCCCGGCCACCGCCGGAGAGAGTTTCGGCCGTGCCGAGCCGAGCACCCTGTCCACTGGCTTCGAGAACGTGAGCCTGAGATGTGTGGAAGGCGTGATCTGGGTGCCGGGCGCGGGATCCCCCACGACCACGGGTGAGCGGGCGGGCGGGAACCAGCTCACGTCTTGCGGATGGCCGAGGCGCTCCCACGGCCGCGCGGCCGCCGCCACCGTGAATGTGCCGGCGGCGGGCTGGGCGCCGAGGTCGACGCTGCTCCGCGGGGTCGAGAGCCGCCGATGCTGCAGCTTCGCGGGCTCGCCGTAGGCCACCGCGCTCACGGCTCTGTCGAAGCTCACCTTCAGCGGAGAGCCGGGCGCGACGGTGAGCCAGCGCTCGGTCACGTGCGCGACGGGCGCGTGGAGTGTGAGGGTCTCGTGTCGCGTCTTGCCTAGCGCCCAGCTGAGCCAGCCGGGGCGCCGCACCACGACGTTCACTGAGATGCGCTCTCCGGGCGCGAGCTTCGTGCGCGGCGTGAGCCGGCCGCCGTGGATGCTGAGCGGGATCGACTTGCCGTTCGCGTCGAACGCCTGAGCGCTCTCGATCGAGCCGGCCAGCGGCTGCGACTTCAGGTGGGCGAGCGCCACCGGGTCACTGGTGAGCGAGGCCCCTGACCATTCGAGGACTGCGGTGGCGAGGAGTGCGATCGCGACCACCAGCACGGCGGCCACCGCCCACAGCGCGTGCCTGCGTCCGAACGACTTGCGTGGTGAACCCGCGCTGATCGCCACCAACTGGAGGATAGGCGCAGCAGAGCGTCAGCGGAAGAACCTTTTCGTAAAGCCTTTGTTACGGCGCAGATGCAGGGTTTTTACGCCTGTCACCCACGGGTTACGGTCCGCTCCGTAGGTTCGCGGCATGGCGAGCGAGCGCGGCCAGGCGACCATCGAATGGACGGCGGTGGTCCTGCTCGTCGCGCTCGCCTTCGCCACTGTCTTGGCGCTCGGTCTGTCGCACGTCGACGGCCGCGGCTACGGCGGCGCGCTCGCGCGGGCGATCGTGTGCGCAGTGCGGGGCGGCTGCGACGACGGGCACGACGCGCTGGTCTCCGCCTACGGAGAGCGCGACGCCTCACTCGTGCGCGAATACGCCCCGAGCCTCGTGTACGAGCCGGGCGAGAAGGAGATCCCGATCGACTACCGGCAGTGCCGCACGACGGCCTGCGGGAACGCGCCGGCCGACCGCACGCTGGACGTGAGCCAGACGAACGCCGGGGTACCCGCCAGCGTCTTCACACACGTCGTCCACGACGGCGGGCGCACCTTCCTGCAGTACTGGTTCTACTACGTCGATTCGAACACCACCTGGGCGGGGTCGGACAAGGGGTACAAGGTCGCCACCTCGCCGCTGGGGCTCGCCCACAAGCTGTGGAAGAAGGTGCCGGCCGCACCGCGTTACCCCGGCTTCCATCACGACGACTGGGAGGGGTACCAGGTGGAGCTCGACCCGGGTGGAAGCGTGCGCGTGCGGGCCACCGCGCACCACGGCTACCGGTACTGCAAGCAGCGCCAGTGCGCCGAGCAGTGGGGCCCCTGGACCGGCTGGACCCGCGTGTCACGCGGCAGTCACGCCGGGCACATCCCGCTGCGCACGCACCTGCGCGGCGTGGACGTCACGAGCGGCTTCCCGTTCGTGCGCGGCAGCTACGGCATAGACGGGCCCTCGTATCCCGGTGTCGACGTCCAGGAGCGCACCACCGTCGCGGCGGACCTGCGCCTAATTCCGCTCGAAACTGTCGACCAGGATGCTGCGCCCCCCTTCGACGGCATCACGCCGCCGTGGAACAAGCCGGTCTACTGGGACCCGCTGGACGACGGCACGTGAGCGCGCTAGCTGCTCGCGACGCTCTTTGCGAGCTCTATGAAGGTGCGCGTGCCGAACCCGGTGGCGCCGTTGCCCGCCCACGACTTCGCGGCGGCCCACGCTGTGCCCGCAATGTCCATGTGCACCCACGGCCGGTCGTCCACGAACTGGCGCAGGAACTCCGCCGCGTAGGCGGACGATGCCTTGCGCTGCTCGGACGAATTCTGCAGGTCCGCGTAGGTGCCCTTCGTGAGGTCGAAGTACTCGGGATGAAGCGGCAGCCGCCACCCCGGCTCCCCCGTTGCGGCGCCGGCGGCCTCCACCTGCGCGTACCAGTCGTCGTCGTTCGAGAACAGGCCGCAGTAGGTCGAGCCGAGCGCGATTACGATCGCGCCGGTGAGCGTGGCGATGTCCACCAGCCGCTCGGCCCCCTGTTCCACCGCGTAACAGAGCGCGTCCGCGAGGATGAGGCGGCCCTCGGCGTCGGTGTTGTTCACCTCGATCGTCTTGCCGTTCATCGCGGTGACGATGTCGCCGGGCTTCACGGAGCGGCCGCTCGGCATGTTCTCCGTGGCCGCCACCACCGCGGTGATGGTCGCGGGCACGGCCAGCTCCGCAATCGCGCCCATGGCCTCGAGCACGGCTGCGCCGCCGGACATGTCGAACTTCATCTCGTGCATCTTCCCCGCGGGCTTGATGGAGATGCCGCCGCTGTCGAAGGTCACTGCCTTGCCCACGAGGCCCAGGTGCGGCCCGCCGGCGCCGGGGCCGGAGTAACGGAGCACGATCAGCCGCGGCTCCACGTATGTCCCGCTCGCGACGGCGGTGAACGCGCCCATGCCCATCGACTCGATCTCGTCGCGGCCGAACGACTCGAACTCGAGGAAGTCGTGGTCGTCGGCGATCTCGCGGGCCCGGTTCTCGAGGAACTCGGGCGTGGCCACGTTCGACGGCAGGTTCTGCAGGTCGCGCGTCCGGTTCGTGGCGTCGGCGCGGACGTGCCCCTCGCTCACCGCGTCGTCGACGTCGGCGTCCTCGGAGGAGACCTCGAGGGAGGTGATGGAGTCGGAGTTGGAGTCGTCGTTTGACGACTTGAACCGGTCGAACTTGTAGAGCTTGAGCAGCGTGCCCTCGACAATCGCCCCGGCGAGCTCGGGCGAGGGAGCGGCCCAGGACAGCGAGCGCGCGCCGACTTCGGACGCCCTGGCGGCCGCCACCGCGGCGGCGGTGCGTGCGCGATCGGGCTCCATCTCGTCGCGCTTGCCGAGACCAACCACGACCACGCGCTTTCCGTCCACGTGCGTGACGGCGAGCTTCTTGAAGCCCCCCTTCGCCTCGCCGGACTCAGAGAGCTCCTTCAGCCCCGGCTCGTCGAGCTGCTCGCCCTCGAACAGCCCGACAACACGGGTGTCTGCGTCGGTGTCACCCGGCGCCCCCCGTCGTGCGCTTACCGCGATCGGTGACATGGCTGGGGCAGTGTATAGGCCGCCGCTGGCGCGCCGCGACGGCGAGGCTCGCTCTAGAGTTCCTCGTCCAAAGCGACCAGGAGACTGAGCACCAAATGCCCAAGACCGTGATCCTCGGCGCCGCCCGCACCCCCTTCGGGAAGCTCGGCGGCGGCCTCTCCAGCCTCGATGCCACCGACCTCGGCGGCACCGCCATCGCGGCCGCCCTCGAGCGCGCGGAGGTAAAGCCGGAGCAGGTCCAGCACGTGGTCTTCGGCCAGGTCCTCCAGGCCGGTCAGGGGCAGATCCCGAGCCGCCAGGCGCAGATCAAGGCGGGCATCCCGAAGGAGGTCTCGAGCGAGACCGTGAACAAGGTGTGCGCGTCCGGGATCCGTTCGGCGGGGATCATCGACCAGGCGGTGCGCGCCGGCGACCTCGACGTCGCGGTGGCGGGCGGCATGGAGTCGATGTCCCAGGCGCCCTACCTGCTGCCGGGTGCGCGATTCGGCTTCCGCATGGGGGACGTGAAGGCGCTCGACGCGATGATGCACGACGGTCTGACCAACCCGTTCACGGGCAAGGGCATGATCGCCGAGGCCACCGAGGTGGGCGAGGAGCTCGAGCTCACGCGTCCCGACCTCGACAAGTTCGCGCTGCGCAGCCACCAGCTCGCGATTCAGGCGATCGACGAGGGGCGCCTGCCTGAGGAGATCGTCCCGGTCACCGTCAAGACCAAGAAGGCCGAGACCACCGTGGAGGTGGACGAGGGACCGCGCCGCGAGACGAGCCTCGAGGTGCTCGCCAAGCTTCCGGGCGCGGCCGGCAAGGAGGGCAGCCACACCGCCGGCAACTCGCCGGGCGTGAACGACGGCGCGGGCGCTCTCGTGCTCGCCTCCGACGAGTGGGCGAAGTCGAACGGCCGCAAGCCGCTCGCCACGATCGTCGGGCAGGCCGCGGTGGCGGACGACTTCCCGTACCTCGCCCGCACCCCGGCCAACGCCACCAAGCTTCTCCTCGAGAAGACCGGCGTGAGCATCGACGACATCGACCTCTTCGAGATCAACGAGGCGTTCGCGTCCGTGGCCATCAACTCGATGCGCATGCTCGGCGTGGACGAGTCGAAGGTGAACGTGAACGGCGGGGCGATCGCACTCGGGCACCCGATCGGCGCGAGCGGCGCGCGGATCCTGATGACGCTCGCCAATGAGCTCCGGCGCCGTGGCGGCGGGCTCGGCGTCGCGGCGATCTGCTCCGGCGGCGGCCAGGGCGACGCCGTGCTCATCGAAGTAAACGGGGGGTAGCCCGGTGGCGGTCGACGGTGGCGGCGCCGGCAGAGCGGCGGCCTTCTTCGACCTCGACAAGACGCTGATGGAGGGGTCGAGCGCGTTCCAGTTCGCGCGAGCCGCCTACCGCAAGGGCATGATGAGCCGGCGGCAGCTGGCGCGCGATGTCTGGGCGAACGTGAAGTTCCGGCTCGAGGGCTCCACCGACGAGGCCACGACGGAGCTGCGCGACCGGATCTTCGAGTCGATCGCGGGTCAGCGCGTGGTGGACCTCGAGCGGCTCGTGCCCGAGATCCTCGCCGGCGTGCTGCCCCGGCTTTACGAGCAGATGCTGCACGTGGCGTGGGAGCACCAGGACGCGGGGCGGCCGGTGTTCATCGTCACCGCCGCCTCGCAGGAGATGGCGGAGATGCTCGCGCACGTCCTGCACTTCGACGGCGGGATCGGTAGCCGCTCCGAGGTGCACGACGGCGTGTACACGGGGAGGCCGTCGGGCCCGTTCACCTACCGCGAGGGCAAGGCCGAGGCGATCCGCCAGGTGGCGAGCGAACAGGGGATCGACCTCTCGGAGTCCTATGCCTACTCGGACTCCGAGTCCGACCTGCCGATGATGCGCGCCGTCGGCCATCCGGTGGCCGTGAACCCGGATTCCGCGCTCGAGCGCGTTGCCCGGGAGGAGGGCTGGCAGATCATGCGCTTCGACAAGCTGGGGAGGCGCCTCCGCATCGCCGTCGTGGCGGGCGGGCTCGCGCTGGTGGGCGGTGGCGGTGGCTACGCCGCGGCGCGGCTGCGCCCGCGCAGGCGCTTCAGCTTGCGGCGATGAACAGCTCGTCGAAGCCCTGGTCGCGCGTGCGCACCGGTTCGTAGCCGAGCTCGCCGCGGGCGCGCGAGATGTCGATCGTGGTCTCGAGCGCGGACACCCACACCGCCATCCGAGTGAGCGGCGGCGACCCTCGCAGAGGCAGGTAGCGCCACAGCGTCTCGCCGAGCGCCGCGCCGCGCATCGCCGGGGCGAGCGGGACGCTGCGGTCCGGCAGCTCCACCCGCTGGGTCGCCACCAGCTCGATCACGAAGTCGCGGAACACCACCGGATCCCCGTCGGTGACGAAGTACACGCCGCCCGGCGCGCCGCGCTCGGCCGCGAGCATCAGCCCCTCCACCACGTTGTCCACGTGTGTCGTCGAGGTGAGGTGCCTGCCGCCGCCGATCCACGCGAACTTGCCGGCCTCCACGGCCTGGAGGAAGCTCGGGAGCACGGTCGTGTCGCCGAGGCCCCACACGAACCGCGGGCGCACCACCACGGTCTCGAGGCCCCCGCCGTTCGCGTCTCGCACCAGTTGTTCCGCCCTGGCCTTGGTCGAGCAGTAGATCGACTTCGAGTCCGGCCGCAGCGGCGCGGTCTCGTCAACGTTCACGAGCGGCTCGCCGGCCAGCAGCACGGCCTCGGTGCTCACGTGCACGAGCCGCCGGACGCCCGCGGTCCTGCACGCCTCGATCACGTTCGCGGTGCCGCGCACGTTCACCTGATCGAACAGCCAGCGCGGCCCAAATTCGCCCACCTGCGCGGCCGCGTGGAAGGCGACCTCGCAGTGGCTCGCGGCGTCCTTCAGCGAGTCGAGGTCGCCGAGCCCGCCGGGTACAGACTGCGCACCGGCGTCCTGCACGACCTGCTCAGCCTTCGACGACCGCGCCAGAGCAAACACCACGTGCCGCTCATCCACGAGTCGGCGGATGAGGTGCTGGCCGATGAAGCCGGAACCGCCGGTGACGAACACGGTGGCCATGGCGCCCATCGTAGATAGAGGCGGGAGGGGAGGCCGGAGGCGGGAGGCCGGCGGGCGGGTGCGCTCCCCACCTCCCACCTCCGACCTCCGACCTCCACTTACACTCTGGTCGTGGCCACCACCCCGCGCGCAATGACCGCCGCCGAGCGCTGGTATCGGGAGAAGTTCGCCCAGACGCCCGAGCGCGACGAGCTGTTCACCACCATCAGCGGCGAGCGGATTGAGCCGCTGTACACGGCTGAAGATCTGCCGGACCCGGAGCGAATCGGGTTCCCGGGCGAGTTCCCGTACACCCGCGGCGTGTACCCCAGCATGTACCGCGGCCGGCTGTGGACGATGCGCCAGTTCGCCGGCTTCGGCACCGCGGAGGAGACGAATGAGCGCTTCCGCTACCTGCTGGACCACGGGCAGACGGGACTCAGCACCGCCTTCGACATGCCGAGCCTCATGGGCCACGACTCGGACCACCCGCGCAGCCTCGGCGAGGTGGGACGCGAGGGCGTGGCGATCGACTCGCTCGACGACATGGAGACGCTCTTCCGCGGCATCCCGATGGGCGAGGTGTCCACGTCGATGACGATCAACGCCCCCGCGGCGATCATGCTCGCGTTCTACGTCGCGGCGGCGGAGAAGCAGGGCGTGCCGCCGGAGCAGCTCGCCGGAACGATCCAGACGGACATCCTCAAGGAGTACATCGCCCAGAAGGAGTGGTGCTTCCCGATCGATCCGGCCATGCGCCTGGTCACGGACATGGTCGAGTACTGCGCGCGCCGCATGCCGCGCTGGCACCCGATCAGCATCTCCGGCTACCACATCCGCGAGGCCGGCTCGACGGCGCAGCAGGAGCTCGCGTTCACGCTCAAGGACGGCTTCACCTACGTCGAGCAGGCGCTCGACAGAGGGCTCGACGTGGACGACTTCGCGCCCCGTCTCAGCTTCTTCTTCAACGCGCACATCGACTTCTTTGAGGAGATCGCCAAGTACCGCGCGGCGCGCCGGATCTGGGCGAACGAGCTCAAGCACACCTACGGCGCAAAGCAGGAGCGCTCGCTGCTCATGCGCTTCCACACCCAAACGGCGGGCGTGAGCCTCACCGCGCAGCAGCCGCTCAACAACATCATCCGCACGGCGATCGAGGCGCTCGCCGGCGTGCTTGGCGGCACCCAGTCGCTGCACACCAACTCGTATGACGAAGCGCTGGCGCTGCCCACGCAGGAGGCCGTGCGGATAGCGCTCCGCACGCAGCAGATCATCGCCCACGAGACCGGCGTGACGAACACGATCGATCCGCTCGGCGGCGCCTACTTCGTGGAGGCGCTCACCGATCGCATGGAGGAGGCGGCCTACGCGTACTTCCGCCGCATCGACGAGCTCGGCGGCATGGTGCAGGCCATCAAGCAGAACTTCCCGCAGCGCGAGATCGCGGACGCCTCGTTCCGCTACCAGCAGGAGGTTGACGACGGCAAGCGGATCGTCGTCGGCGTGAACCGCTACCAGGTGCTCGACGACGAGGAGATCCCCATCCTGCGCATCGACCCCGCGCTCGAGAAGAAGCAGGTGGATCGCGTGAAGGCGATCCGCGGAGCGCGCGACAGCGAGGTCGCCGAGGCCGCTCTCACCGCGCTCAAGCAGGCAGCGAGCGGGAGCCAGAACCTGATGGAGCCGCTGCTCGACTGCGCGCGCGCCCATGCGACCGAGGGCGAGATCGTGGAGGCGCTGCAGACGGTTTTCGGAACTTACACCGAGACTCCGGTGTTCTAGCGGGCATGCGCAAGCTCGTAACCCTCATCACCGTCGCGGCCCTGCTCGCCTTCGCCGCGGTCGCCCTCGCCAGGACGAAGAGCGTGGGCATGGGCGACAACTACTTCTTCGCCGGCAAGGTGACCATCAAGAAGGGCAGCTCGGTGCACTGGCACTGGGCGAATACCCAGAACCTGCACAACGTCGTGTCGAAGAGGGGCGTGAGGTTCCACTCGAAGACCGGGCACAGCGGGAGCTTCACCTACACCTTCCGCAAGAAGGGCACGTTCACGATCATCTGCACGAAGCACCCGTCGGTGATGCGGATGACCGTGAAGGTCAACTAGTTTCTCCGCCCTCCAGGACTTTCGTGTTAGTGTAACTAACATGAAAGTTGACGAGGCTGCCTCCGGCAAGAGGCCGTACCGCATGGGCGCGCGGGCCGAGGCGGCCGCGGAGACCGAGCGGCGGATCTTCGGCGCTTTCCGCGAGCTCGTGGCCGAACGGCCTTTCGCGCAGGTCACGCTCGACGAGGTCGCCTCACGCGCCGGGGTCACGGTGCAGACGGTGATCCGCCGCTACGGGTCGAAGGACGGCCTGATCCGCGCGGTTGCCGACGCCGTGGGGGCGGAGGTGCGGGAGCAGCGCTTTGAGGCGCCCATCGGGGACGTCGCCGGTGCTGTGGCGAACCTCGTCGAGCACTACGAGTCCACCGGGGACGAGACCTACCGCCTCATCTGCCAGGAGGAGCAGGTGCCGGTGCTCTCCGAGGTGCTCGACACCGGTCGCTCACTCCACCGCGACTGGGTCGTTCGCGTATTCGCGCCGTGGCTCGAACCCTTGCGCGCCGCGGAGCGCAACCGGCGCACAGCCCAGCTCGTGGCCATCTGCGACCTCTTCACATGGAAGCTTCTGCGGCGCGACCTCGCCCTCGGCCGCAGGCAGACCGAACACGCACTGAGAGACATGCTCGAAAGGGTTCTACGGTGACTCGCTTTCTCGCCTACACATCGCCCGCCCGCGGCCACCTCTATCCGCTGGTGCCCACTCTTCAGGAGCTGCAGCGCCGCGGACACGACGTGGCCATTCGCACCCTCGCCTCAGAGGTGGAGCTGATGCGAAGCCTCGGGTTCGACGCCGCGCCCATGGACCCCGCGATCGAGGCTCGGCAGATTGACGACTGGCGCGCGAGGACGCCGATTGGCGCTCTGAAGCTGAGCCTGGCCGGCTTCTTCGACCGTGCCCGCCACGACGGTCCCGACCTGCGCCGAGCGATCGAGACCGAGCAGCCGGACGCGCTGCTCGTGGACATCAACACCTGGGGCGCGATGGCCGCGGCGTCGATGCAGCAGCTTCCGTGGGCGAGCTGGTGTCCTTACTTCCTTCCGCTGCCCTCGCGCGACGCGCCGCCGTTCGGCCCCGGCTTCCCTCCTGCCAAGGGACTGCCGGGCCGGCTCCGCGACAGACTCGCCGCGCCGCTGCTGCTGCGGTTCCTGAACAGCACACTGCCCGAGCTCAACCGGGTGCGCCGGGAGCTCGGCGCGCAGCGGCTCGCCAGCGTGGTGGACGCTCTGCGCGAGCCGCCGCTCATCCTCTACCAGACCGCGGAGCCCTTCGAGTATCCCCGCGCGGACTGGCCGGACAGCGTCGTGATGACGGGCCCTGGGATTTGGGATCCAGGCGCGGAGCCGCCACCGTGGCTCGGCGAGATCACGAAGCCTCTCGTCCTCGTCACCTGCTCCACCGAGTACCAGGACGACGGCAGGCTGGTGGCCACCGCGCTCGAGGCCCTGAAGGACGAGGACGTGCAGGTGGTGGCCACCACGGCCGGAGTGGATCAGGCGAAGTTCGAAGCGCCGGCGAACGCCCGGGTCGAGCGGTTCGTGCCGCACGGACCGCTCGTGGAGCGGGCCGCGTGCGTGGTGTGCCACGGAGGTATGGGAATCACGCAGAAGTCGCTGGCGGCGGGCGTGCCGGTGTGCGTCGTCCCCTTCGGACGGGATCAGCTCGAGGTGGCGCGGCGGGTTCAGCTCGCCGGCGCGGGTACTCGGCTCCCGGCGCCGCGGCTGAGCCCCCACAGGCTGCGCGACGCCGTTCGGCAGGCGATCGCGCGGCGCGACGGTGCGCGCCGTCTCGCGGATGCTTTCGCGAGGGCCGGCGGCCCGGCCGCGGCGGCGGATGCCCTCGAGCGCGCAATCGACCGCCAGCCCTCGGCAGCGCTCTGAGCAGCGCCGAAAAGTAGACTCCCGGCCGCTCAGGCCTATGGAGGGCACCTCTCAAACAGCACCGAGCGCTCCCCAGAGCGGGCGCAAGATCCGTGTGGTTGTGGCAAAGCCCGGCCTCGACGGGCACGACCGCGGCGCGAAGATCATCGCCCGCGTTCTGCGCGACGCCGGGATGGAGGTGATCTACACCGGGCTCCACCAGACCCCGGAGCAGATCGTCGCCACGGTGCTGCAGGAGGACGCCGACGCCATCGGCCTCTCGATCCTCTCCGGAGCGCACATGACCCTCGTGCCGAGAGTGGTGGAGCTGCTCAAGGAGCAGGGGATCGACGACGTGGTGATCACCGTGGGGGGAACCATCCCGTCTGAGGACATCCCGGAGCTGAAGAAGCTCGGCGTGGCCGAGGTCTTCACGCCGGGCGCCCCCACGCACGAGATCGTCGACTTCATCCGCAATGCGGTGTCGTCGGGCGATTGACTCGTCAGTCAAGTGGGTAACATCCCCGCGGCCGACAGGCAGAAGCAGCCCTGATCTAAGGAGCCAGACTTGAAGATTTGCGTCCTGGTCAAAGAGGTCCCGGACGCCGCCGTCGAGAAGCGCATGGACCCGAACACGGGGCGCCTCGACCGCAGTGGCGAGAAGAACCTGAACCCCTTTGACACCCACGCCATCGAGGCCGCCATGCAGATTCGCGAGGGCGGCGCGGTGGACGTCGACGAGATCGTGGCCGTGACGATGGGCCCGGAGAGCGCGGTGCGCGCGCTCCACAAGGCCGTGTCGCTCGGCGCCGACCGCTCCGTCCACCTCACCGACGAGTCCCTCGCCGGATCCGACGTGGTGGCCACCGGCTACGCGCTCGCTCAGGCGCTCAAGGCCGAGAATCCCGACCTCGTGCTGCTCGGGCAGCAGTCGGATGACGGCGAGTGCTACACGATCGGCGCCGTTGTGGCCGACCACCTGCGCATGCCGTCGCTCACCCAGGTGATCAAGATCGACGTGAACGGCGAGAGCCTGCGCTGCGAGCGCCAGGCCGAGTACGGCTACGACACCGTCGACGTCGCGCTCCCCGCCGTGATCTCGGTGGGCGACGCGATCAACGAGCCGCGCTACCCGTCGCTCAAGGCGATCATGGGCGCGAAGAAGAAGCCGCTCGACACGAAGTCGGCGGGCGACGTGGAGATCGACACGAGCAGGGTCGGCCAGGACGGCTCGAAGACCGCCGTGCTGGCGATCAATCCGCCCCCGGAGAAGCAGGCAGGGGAGATCATCGAGGACGAGGACACCGACGAGACCGTCCAGAAGATCGTCGCCTGGCTCGACGAAAGGAAGCTCCTGGCATGAGTGGCATCCTCACCTACGCACTCCACTACGAGGGCGAGTTCAACAAGAACTCGCTGGGCGCCGTGTCCGAGGCGGCCAAGCTCGCGAAGGAGCTCGGCCAGGAGGCTCACGCGGTCGTCGTCGGCGACGACGTGACCGACGAGCTCGCCGGCAAGCTCGGCAACTACGGCGCCTCGAAGGTCTACTACGCGTCTGCGCCGGTGGGCATCGCCCAGCCGGTGGTGGACGTGATGGCCAAGCTGATTCAGGACAACGGCTACAGCTACGCGCTGTTCGGCGGCGGCCTGCTCGGCTTCGAGATCGGCGCCGGCCTGGCCGCACGGCTCGGCGGCGGCGTGACGATGGAGGTCACCCAGGTCAAGGTCCAGGACGGCAAGCTCGTGGCCGAGCGGCCGATCCTCCAGGACTCCGCCATCGTCGACGTTGACTACGTCGGCGAGCCCGGCGTGATCATCGGCCGCCTCAACGCGTTCGAGATCGCCGAGAACGGCGGCAGCGCCGATGTCGAGAAGGTCGACGTCGAGCTGTCGGACTTCTCGACCAAGTGCACGATGGTGCAGCGCGGCGAGCAGCGCGGCGCCGACGTGAACATCGAGGACGCGGAGCTGCTCGTGGGCGGCGGGCGCGGTCTCGGCAAGGCCGAGGGCTTCAAGATCGCCGAGGACCTCGCCGAGGCGCTGGGCGGCGCGGTGGCCGCAACCCGCGCGGTCGTGGACGCCGGCTGGTACCCGTACGCCGCGCAGATCGGCCAGACGGGCAAGACCGTGGCGCCGAAGCTCTACCTCGCGGTGGGCATTTCCGGCGCGATCCAGCACAAGGTCGGCATGCAGAACTCCGAGAACATCGTCGCGATCAACAAGGACCCCAACGCGCCGATCTTCGAGTTCTCCGACCTCGGCATCGTTGGCGACCTGAACAAGATCGTCCCGAAGCTCACCGAGGCCATCAAGGCGAAGAAGGGGGGCTGAGCCCAGCATGTCGATTGCCCCGATCGAGTACCCGCCGCCGGTCAACTCGGCGGAGGAGTTCGTCAGTCCACCCACCGATCCGGAGGACGAGCGGATCGAGGTAGGTGTCGCGATCGTCGGCGGCGGGCCCGCGGGCCTGGCGTGCGCGATCCGGCTGATGCAGCTCCTCGAGGACGCGCCGCAGCTCGCCGAGTCGCTCGGCGAGGTGCCGGTGGCGCTGATCGAGAAGGGCAAGACGCCCGGGTCGCACCTGCTCTCGGGCGGCATCATGCGGCCCACCGCGTTCAAGAAGCTCTTCCCGGACATGGACGAGTCCGAGTGGCCCACGTTCGGGCCTGTGGAGAAGGAGCGCGTGTACCTGATGGCCGGCAAGAACCGCGCCATCCCGCTGCCCACGCCGCCGCCGTTCCGCAACCACGGCAACCACGTGGTTTCGGTGGCGCAGCTCGGGCGCTTCCTGTCGGGGAAGGCCGAGGAGGCGGGCGTATACGTGCTGCCGGAGTCGGCGGGCTACAAGCTGCTCGTGGAGGACGGCAAGGTGCGCGGCATCCGCACGGGCGACAAGGGCCGCGGCCGCGACGGCGAGGAGCTGTCGAACTTCGAGCCCGGCTCGGACGTGATCGCGAAGGCCACGGTTCTGGCAGAGGGCACGCAGGGTCACCTCACGGGCGCGGCCATCCGCTACTTCAACCTCTCGAACGGAGCGGACCCGCCGCAGTGGGAGCTCGGGGTGAAGGAGATCTGGGAGGTGCCGAAGCCTCTCGACCGCGTGGTGCACACGATGGGCTGGCCGCTGCGTCCGAGCGCGAAGTACCGCGAGTTCGGCGGCAGCTTCATCTACCCGATGGGCGAGGACAAGGTGTCGCTCGGATTCGTGGTCGGGCTCGACTACCGCGACGCCACCTTCTCCTGCCATGACGTGCTCCAGGAGCTGAAGACGTCCAAGCTCGTGCGCGGCATCCTCGAGGGCGGCAAGCGCGTGGGCTGGGGCGCGAAGACGATCCCGTCAGGCGGCTACTGGGCGATGCCCGACCGCCTCTGGGCGCCCGGCCTGTGCATCGCCGGCGACGGAGCGTCGATGGTCAACGTGCCGCAGCTCAAGGGCATCCATTACGCGATGCACGCGGGCATGTTCGCGGCCGAGGCAATCTTCAACGCGCTGAAGAGGGACTCCACCGACGACCTCTCGAGCTACGAGGACAAGGTCCGCGGCTCGGAGATCGAGAAGGACATGTACCGCTCTCGGAACATGCGCCAGCCCTTCAACAAGGGCTTCTTTGTCGGCGGCCTGATCGCCAACATGATGGAGGCCTCCGGAGGGCGCTTCCCGCCCGGCCACTTCAAGACGCACGACGACGCCGGCGTGGACGTGTTCATCGGCAAGCGCAACAAGAAGTATCCGAAGCCGGACGGCAAGCTCACCTTCGACAAGCTGTCGTCGGTGTTCGCGAGCGGCAACGCCACGCGCGACGACGCTCCCAACCACATCCGCATCCAGAAGAACGTGCCGCTGGCGCTCGCCACGATGTGGGAGAACATGTGCCCGGCGCAGGTCTACTCGGTGCCCGATGAGGTGAAGGACCAGATGGCGCAGAACGGCGGGCTCTCCGAGGAGACGCTGGTTGATCTCCAGATCACGCCATCGAACTGCGTGCAGTGCGGGGCGATCACGGCCAAGGGTGGAAGGCTCACGCCGCCTGAGGGTGGCGACGGACCCAACTATCAGCAGACGTAGTGGCTAGAGCTCATTCGATCCGGCGGGCCGCTGTCGTCGGTGCTGGATCGTTTGGGACGGCTGTGGCCGTGTTGCTCGAGCGCGCCGGTGTGCGCACCAGCCTCCTCTGCCACACAGAGGAGCAGGCTCGGGAGCTTGCGGAGAAGCGTGAGAATGTGCGCTATTTGCAGGGAGTTCAGCTCCCGCACCGGATTCAGGTTCGCGGTTTTGGCAGCCGGGACGAACATCCGCCGCGCGCCGATCTGATCCTGCTGGCGGTGCCATCGCACGGGCTCGCGGAGGCGATCGAGGCGCTGGCACGGCGAGGGATCTCGGAGCGCGCGTACGTGGTCTCACTGGCGAAGGGGCTCGTGCCGCCGGACGGCATGCCGCCCACAATCGCGCTCGAGCAGGCGTTCGGCGCCGAGCGCGTGGGCTGCGTCGGCGGGCCCGCGCACGCCCGCGAGATGGTCGAGTCGGGCGCCGGGCTCGTGTGCGCTTCGCAGTCCGCCGCGCTCGCCAACGAGGTGGCGTGGGTGTTTCAGGACGCCGGCGTGGTGTGCGAGGTGTCCTCGGATCCGGTGGGAGTGGAGCTGGCGGGCTGCGCGAAGAACGCCGCTGCGCTCGCGTCGGGCGCCACCGAGGCGCAGGGCCTCAACGCCGCCGGTATGGCGGCCGCCGACATCTTCAGCGAGGTCACGGCGCTCGCCCGCTCCTACGGGGCGCAGAGCAGGACGTTCATCGGGCGCGCCGGCATCGGCGACCTCGTGGCCACCGCGCTCGCACCCACGTCGCGCAACCGCAGCGCCGGCGAGCTGCTCGCGGAAGGGGTGCCGGGATCCGAGATCCCGGCGCGGCTCGGCCAGGCGGCCGAGGCGCTCGAGACCGTGCCGCTCCTGGCGCGCGCGATTGAGCGCGCCGGGGTGGATGCGCCCGTCACGTCCGCGCTCGCGCGCCTCATCGAAGGATCGCTGCCGCTCGAGGAGTGGGTGGCACTCGTACGGGCGCGCCAGCCGGAGCCGCCGGCACGCTTCGGAGGCAGCTGGCTGCGGCGATTTCTGGCGCGTCGCCGGCGGCGGCGGAACGCCCGCCGCGCGTAGTCCGCAGCGTTTCTCGGCGGCGGCGCAGGGTAGGTCTAGATCGTGGCTGCGATCGTCTCGGTCTTCGCGATCATCATCCTGTCGCTGCTGATCACTCGCGTCGCGACCATGATCCTGGAGGTCACCGGGATGTCGCGCGACACCGCCCGCTTTCAGGCGCGCTCGGCCCTCACCGGATCGGGCTTCACCACGAGCGAGTCGGAGACCGTGGTCAACCATCCGGTGCGCCGCCGCGTGATCATGAGACTGATGCTGCTGGGGAGCGCCGGCATCGTGACCGTGATCGCGTCACTGATCCTCTCTTTCCGGCACGGCACCGCGGGCGCCCAGCTCACCCGGGCCGGCGTGCTGCTCGGCGGCCTGTTGTTCCTGTGGTGGATCTCGCGGCTGAACTGGGTGGACCGTCATCTCACGGCGCTGATCGCGCGGTTTCTGCGCTGGCGCGGATTCGAGGCGCGCGACTACGCACGGCTGCTGGATCTGAGCGGCGACTACAGCGTCGCCGAGCTCAAGGTGCAGGACGAGGACTGGGTGGCCGACCGTTGCCTGGGCGACCTTCGCCTGCGCGACGAGGGAGTGGTCGTCCTGGGCATCGAACGCGGCAACCGCTACATCGGCGTGCCGGGACCGGATACGCGCATCGCCTCCGGCGACACATTGGTGATCTACGGCCGCGCCGAGCGGATCTGCGAGCTGGATGACCGCCGGCGCGACAGAGGAGGCGACCTGCGGCACGTCGAAGCGAGCAGCGAGCAGGAGCAGATCGAGCAGAGCGAAGAGACGGCGTCGGCAGCCTGACGGTCTCTTCGTCCCAAAGCGGAAGTGGACTGCTGGACGCTTCGGTGATACTGGGCTCGTTGCCTGAGTTCGTGCGCACACAGATTCGTCCCGGCGCGCGTCTGCCGGCGCGGCGCGGGCTGGATGAGCGGCTGATGGTCCGCTGGCCGGCAGCATGGGCGGCGGGCTCGCGGGCCGTTCAAGCGCTGCCGCCGCGATCGCGCCTGCGGTCCGCGCTGCTGCGGCACAACGCGCTGTCAGGCTGGGGGGCCTGGGTACGTGGAGATCTCGAGCTCTGCCTCGTGCGCTTTGCGCCCGATTACCGCTACGACCCGCCCACGCCGTGGCTCATCCCGGGGATGCCGAGCGTCTACCACGGTCACGCCGGCCTTCGCCAATGGGCCGCCGACCTACACGAGGCGTGGGAATTCGTCGACCACATGCCTCTTGAGCTCGTCGACGCCGGCGACGTGTTCGCCTTCCTCTGTCAGATCAGGCTGCGCGCCCGAGCCAGCGGCATCGAACTCGACTCGCAGCTCGGCCAGGTCTTCTGGATCAACCGGGGCTTGATCGTGCGTGAGAGTGACTTCGGCGACTGGGATGAGGCTCTTCGGGTGGCGGGCGTCCCGGGGGAGGGCCTGCGGCGCTTCTCTTGAACGCAATACCTCGCTTGAGCGACCGCATTTAACTAAAGCGCGGATTTGCAGGAATAAACGTTTGTTCTAAGCGCCCGCCTTGAGCGATTTCCGCAGCGTTGGACATTTGTACGACTTGCGCCTGCGCGCCAGCCGTGTTCCCATCGGGCCATCTGCTGGTCGACGACACCAAACCGACAGGGGGGTGGAGCCCATGCGCGTCTCTTGGGGCTAGGCCTTAAGACCGGTCGCGTCTCCGAGCTGCTTCTGGCTCGCTCGAAGGCGCCGACCGCTTCGAACGACACGAGGGCGGCCGTCAAATGACGGCCGCCCTCACCCTTCTCCGGGGCGAGCTCCGTGCGCGGCGTTTCTTCCTCGCCCACACCCAGTCCTCGCTGGGCACCGGAGCCGCCTACGTGGCATTGCTCGTGCTCGCGTACCAGAAGTTCCATTCGCCATGGGCGGTCACGCTGATCCTTCTCGCCGATTTCCTGCCGGCCACGCTGCTCGGCGCCGTCCTCGGCGCAGCTGTGGACCGCTTCGGCCGCCGCCGCTGCGCCGTCATCGCCGACGTGCTGCGCGCAGCGGTGTTCATCGGACTCGGGCTGGCGTCGAGCTTCGCCGCGATCCTCGCGCTCGCGCTGCTCGCCGGCGTGGGAACCGCCCTCTTCAAGCCGGCCATCCTCGCCGGGCTGCCGAGCATGGTCGACGAGGAGAACCTTCCCGCCGCCACATCGCTCTACGGCGCGATCAACGACCTGGGCCACACCGCCGGCCCCGGCCTGGCGGCCGCGATCCTGTTTCTGGCGGGCGCCCCGGCGGTGATGCTCGTGAACGGCGTGACGTTCGCCGTCTCGGCACTGGTCGTGCGGAGCATCGACTTCGGGGCTGTCGTGACCAGTCGAGCGGGCGAGGAGCGTGTGGGGCGCTCCTCCTTGCTCGCTGACGCGCGCGAAGGGCTCCACATCGCGCTGCGCCTCCGCTCGCTGCGGACGCTGATGCTCGGCTCCTCGATCGCGGTGCTGGCGGCGGGGATGGCTAACGTGGGCGAGCTCCAGCTCGCCAAGGTCACGCTCGACGCCGGCAACCTCGGCTTCTCCGCCCTCGTGGCGATCTCAAGCGTGGGCATCGTGGCGGGCTCGCTGGTGGCCGCCTCGGGCGGCAGCTCGCACAGGCTCAAGCGCCGCTATCTGCTGGGCCTCGTCGCAATGGCCTGCGGCATGGTGTTGGCGGGCGTCGCGCCGGTCTTCGCCGTGGCGGTCGCGGCGTTCGCGATCACGGGGACGGGCAACGGCGTTGCCGCCGCGCACGAGCAGATCCTTGCGCAGCGCACCGCGCCGCAGGATGCCCTCGGTCGCGTGTTCGGCATCCACGGGACGCTGATCTCCGCGGCGTTCGGCACCTCCTTCCTGCTCGGTGGCGCGCTGGCGTCGCTCGCCGGTGCGCGCGTGCTGTTCATGGTCGCGGGCGCCGGGCTCCTCTGCGCCTGGCTCTGGTCGGTCTACGCGTTGCGCGACGAGTGGAAGACCGCGCCCGACACGGCCGCGTTGCTTCCTACGACAGACCTAGTGCAGGCGTAGCGGACTCGGGGCGAGCCGCCGGCTCGGCCGGGCGGGCCGAGCTGCCCAGGCAGACCTCGAGCGCCGCCACCACCTGCGGGCAGAACTGAGTCCAGGCGTTGCGCCGGATCTCGGCTGCCGCGACCTCCTGTGACAGGGCACGGCGGTAGGGACGGTCGCTCGTCATCGCGTCGAAGGCATCCGCCACGGTGAGGATGCGCGCCGCCAGCGGGATCTCCTCGCCCTTCAGGCCGTCGGGGTAGCCCTTGCCGTCGAAGCGCTCGTGGTGGTTGCGGGCCATGTCCCTCACGATCTCGGGAAGCTCGAGCTCGTCGAGGATGTAGCTCGAGATCTCAGGATGCCTGCGCATCTCCTCGAACTCTCCCGAGTCGAGCCTGCCCGGCTTGAGCAGGATGCGGTCGGGGATGCCGATCTTCCCGATGTCGTGGATCACGGCGCCCACCTCCACGGCCTGCAGCTCCTCCTCGCCGAACCCGAGCTGGCGGGCGAGCATCAACGCGTACTCGGCAACCCGCTCGGTGTGGCCGCTGGTGTACGGGTCCTTCGCCTCGATGGTGCGGGCCAGCGAGGTGATGGTGGACACGTACGCCCGCTTGGTGCGCTCGAGCAGCTTCTCGTTCTCGCTGAGCGCGACCCGCAGCTGCTCGTTGGCCGCCTCGAGGTCGTGGTGACTTGCTCGCAGCGCCTCCACGCTGGTTCGCGAACGGCTCAGGTACTGCTTCTGGGTGGCCCATACGAGCAACAGCGGAACGCCGAAGAGCACGAAGGCGGACACGCCCAGGGCCCGTTCCGCCGCCACGAATGTGCCGGCAAGTGCCCCGGCCGCGAGGTTGTGCATCCACAGCCAGGCCATCCGCTCCCGCCACGCGGCCAAGGGGCTGATTCCTTCGTCCAGGCTCCAGACCACGGCAATGAGAATCGAGTTCACGACGTAGTAGATGGCGGCGCCGGCGATGCACAGCGCGATCACAAGCCCGGCCTTCTCCACGGGCACGAGCCCGAACAGGAGCGCAGGGCTGGCGCCCGCAAGCCCGAGCAGGCCGAAATCGAACAGCCGCTTGATGGTGGACGGTGACCCGCGGAGCGAGCGGACGAGCAGGATCGTGGCCTCGGCGCAGATCGGGCCGGCCGGGCCGTACAGGAAGGCGAGCGCCAGGGCGGGGATCGTGGCGGGGGAGATGTTGCCGCGCTCGAAGATGTCGATCCGCACCATGTCGAGCCCGACGGTGAGCGCCACGAGTAGCCCGAAGGTGAGCGGCCACTCGCCGATCCGGTGGAAGCCCGAGAGCGCCGCCACCGTGACCGCGGCCAGCACGAGGAGACCCACGTAGTAGGGGATCAGGGCAGGCCGGGGGCGGCCCGGGCGAATGGGCTGCTGGTTGGTGCTCATATTGGCGCGGTCCAACTACTGCGTAGATCGTCCGCGAGCGGACGATTCTTGAGGCTCGGAGCGGGGTAATCGCCTGTCTCGCCGGTCGCTAGACTCAAATCCATATGAAGACCGACACCCATCCCGAGTACGTCGAGGCCCACGTCACCTGCACGTGCGGGAACGAGTTCACCACTCGCTCCACGAAGCCTGAGCTGCACGTCGAGATCTGCTCCAACTGCCACCCCTTCTACACGGGCCGCCAGAAGCTCGTGGATACGGGTGGACGCGTCGAGCGCTTCCGCCGCCGCGCCGCGAAGCGTAGGGCCTAGACCGCCGAAACTCAGGGCGGCCAGGGCTGTTTGTTGTAGCCCATGCGCCGTCCGCTCATAGCTCTGTGCCTGCCGGCAGCCGTGCTCGGCTGCTGGCTCGCGACGGCGTCCGCCGCAGCCCGCGTGCACCTGCGCAGCTCGCAGGCGCGCGTGGTGCTGGCCGACTGCCACCCGGCCGATGACGTGGCCCAGCGCTTCGCCTCATTCGGCGGCCAGATGCGGAAGACCGCCGGCGCGCAGCAGATGGAGATGCGCTTCACGCTGCTCGAGCGGCTGGGCGGCCGCTTCGCGCACTTCAAGCCGGTCTCTCTTCCCGAGCTCAAGCCGTGGCGGCGCTCGAAGGCCGGCGCGCGGATGTTCATCTACACCCAGCGCGTAACGGCACTGCGCGACGGCGGCACCTACCGCATGCGGGTGCAGTTCCGCTGGTACGACGCGCAGGGATCGCTGCTGCGGAGCACGACGGCCACCTCGCGCAGCTGTCATCAGGCGTCGCCGCTGCCCAACCTCACCATCAGCTCGATCACCTCATCGCCCGCCCAGGTGGCGAGCGATCGCATCTACTCGATCACCGTCGCCAACGATGGGATGGGTGACGCGCGCAACGTACCTGTGGAGCTCCAGGTGGACGCGACGCCGGCCGGTCACGCCACTATCGACCTGCTGCCCGCCCAGGAATCGAGCGTGGTGCAGATCGAAGGTCCCCGTTGCGGCTTCAGCGTGCGCGCCGTGGCGGACCCGGAGCGCACGATCGCGGAGACCGACGAGACGGACAACGCGCTCGTGGCTCCCTGCGCCTAGCGCGCCGGACTACAGGACATCGCCACAGGGTCCGATTAGCATGGACGCATGAGCGACTCCGCGCTGAGGCCCGCCGTCCAGGCGAACGGGCACGTCGATTCGCCCTCGCCGGGGCCGCTCCGGGCAATTCGAGACGCCCCCGTCGGCGGCCAGGCCGTGCTCGAGGGAGTGATGATGCGCGGCGTGTCCACGTGGGCCGTGGCGGTCCGGAAGCCGGACGGCGCGATCGACGTGAAGTCGTTCCCGCTCGTGTCGTGGCTGAAGACCCACCGCTGGATGCGCCTCCCACTGGTGCGCGGGGTCGTGGCGCTCATCGAGTCGCTCAAGATCGGCCTGCAGGCACTGGGCATCTCCACCAACGCGCAGCTCGAAGAGGACGAGCAGGAGGTATCGGGCGGCGCGTGGGCGGGCACGGTGGCGTTCTCTCTGGTGCTCGCGGTCGGCCTCTTCTTCCTGCTGCCGGTGGGCATCACGAGCCTGTTCCGCCACCACATCGGAAATTCGATCGAGTTCGTCCTGATCGAGAAGGCCATCCGCATCTCGATCTTCGTCGGCTACCTCTGGGCGATCTCGCGGATCGCCGATCTGCAGCGCGTGTTCGAGTACCACGGCGCGGAGCACAAGACCATCTCCTGTTACGAGGCGGGACTGCCGCTCACGCCCGAGAACGCGCAGCGCTTCTCGCGACTTCACCCGCGCTGTGGCACCAGCTTCCTGCTCATCGTGATGATCGTGGCCCTGTTCGTGTTCGCGCCACTTGGCACGCCCGCCTGGTACTGGCTGTTTGCCTCGCGCGTGCTGGGCATCCCGATCGTCGCCGGCATCGCCTTCGAGATCATCAAGCTGTTCGGCCGCAACCGCTCGAAGCGGTGGGCGCAGATCCTGATGTGGCCGGGCATGCAGCTGCAGAAGCTCACCACCCGGCCGCCGAACCTCGAGCAGCTGGCTGTCGCGATCGCCGCGATGGAAGCGGTGCTCGCGGTGGAGAACCCAGAAGACGCTGACGAGGCGGACCGAGTCGGGATGGAAGTCGTCGCGTAGCTACCCTCAGCTACCGGCATGATCGACCAGCTCGTTTCTCAAATAGAAAGCCGCTTCCGCGAGCTCTCCGAGCAGATGTCGGACCCCGAGGTGATCGGGGACCGGGCACGCTATGCCGAGGTGGGCCGAGCCTACCGCCAGCTCGAGCCCGCGCACGAGCTCGCGCGCGAGTACAGGCAGGCGGCTGACGACGCCGCGGGCGCGCGCGAGCTGCTGGCCGAGGACGGCGACGATCCCGAGTTGCGTGAGCTGCTCACGACTTCAGAGGCGCGGCTGCGCGAGCTCGATGAGGAGATCCGGCTGGCCATGGTGGAGCGGGATCCAAACGACGAGAAGAACGTGATCGTCGAGATCCGCCAGGGCACCGGCGGCGAGGAGGCCGGCCTGTTCGCCGGCGACCTCTACCGCATGCTCAGCCGCTACGCCGAGCGCCGCGGCTTCAAGGTGGAGCCGCTGTCGGTGAGCGACGGCAACTACACCTTCGAGATCAAGGGCGACGGCGCCTACAGCGTGTTCAAGTACGAGGGCGGAACGCATCGCGTGCAGCGCGTGCCGGAGACGGAATCGCAGGGCCGGATTCACACCTCCACCGCCACCGTGGCCGTGCTGCCGGAGGCCGAGGAAGTGGACGTGCAGATCGACCCGAACGACCTCCAGGTCGACGTGTACCGCTCATCGGGCCCGGGCGGCCAGTCGGTGAACACCACCGACTCCGCGGTGCGCATCACGCACAAGCCGTCGGGCATCGTCGTGTCGATGCAGGACGAGAAGTCCCAGCTCCAGAACCGCGACAAGGCGATGCGCGTGCTGCGCGCGCGGCTGTACGAGCAGGAGCTCGAGCGGCAGCAGGCGGAGCTGTCGGCAGAGCGCAAGTCGCAGGTGGGCACCGCCGCCCGCGCGGAGAAGATCCGCACCTACAACTTCCCGCAGGACCGCGTGACCGATCACCGCGTGGGCGTGACGAAGAACAACCTGCCGGCGATCCTGGCGGGCGAGCTCGACGACTTCACCGCCGCGCTCGAGGCCGACGAGAAGCGCCGCAAGCTGGAGGTCTGATGCCGCGGCAGTCGGCGTCGGTCCGGGACGCGCTGTCGGCCGCGGAGGACGCGCTTCGCGCGGCAGGCTGCGACACCCCGCGGCTCGATGCCGAGCTGCTGATTGCGCACGCGATGGGGGTGGGCCGCGAGGCGCTCTTTCTCGACGCGAACGGCGGCGTGCCGCCGGCTGCCACGCGGCGGGCGATGGAGCTCGTCCGGCGGCGCGTGGCGCGTGAGCCGGTGGCGTACATCCTGGGCAAGAAGGGCTTCCGCTACATCACCCTCCACGTGGACCGGCGCGTGCTCGTCCCGCGGCCGGACACAGAGCTCCTGGTGGAGCTGGGGGTGAAGCTGCCCGAGGGCGCGCGCGTGCATGACGTGGGCACGGGCTCCGGCGCCGTCGCTCTCGCGATCAAGCACGAACGGCCGGACCTCGTGGTGAGCGCCTCGGACGCGTCGGAGGACGCGGTGGAGGTGGCACGAGGGAACGCGGCGGCCCTCGGACTGGACGTGCCGGTGACGGTGTTGTCCAACGGCCTGCCGGACGGCGAGTTCGACCTGGTGGTGGCCAACCTCCCCTACGTGCGCGAGGACGAGTGGAGCACGCTCGAGCCCGAGCTCACGCGCTACGAGCCGCGCGAGGCGCTGGTTTCGGGCGAGGACGGGCTCGACGCGATCAGGGCGCTGGTAAACGAGGCACCTGCCGGCACGCTGCTCGCGCTCGAGCACAGCCACGCGCAGGCCGCGGCGGTGCGCTCGCTCCTGCTCGAAGCCGAGACCCACCGCGACCTCGCCGGCCGCGAACGCGTGACGGTGGGGCGCGCGCCGTGAACGAGTTCGAGCGCTGCATCGCGGGCGGCGGCGTCGCGCTGTTTCCCGCTGACACGGTCTACGGCCTCGCCTGCGATCCCGAGTCGGAGGCGGCCGTGCGGCGGCTGTACGAGATCAAGGGGAGGGCGGCCGACAAGCCGGCGGCGGTGATGTTCTTTCAGCTCGAGCCCGCGCTGGCGTCGCTGCCCTCGCTCGGGCCGCGCACACGCCGCGCCTTCGAGCGCCTGCTGCCCGGTCCGGTCACGCTGCTCGTGCCCAACCCGGATCGTCTCTTCCCGCTCGCGTGCGGGCCGTCGCCGGAGCGCATCGGCGTACGCGTGCCGCACGTTCCGCTGCTGGCGGACGTGAGCCGCGCCGTGATGCAGTCGAGCGCGAATCCGAGCGGCGGCGCCGACGCCCGCCGGCTCGAGGAAGTGGACGAGCGCATCCGGGAAGCTGTTGACCTCGTGGTGGACGGCGGGGAGCTGCCCGGCACGCCCTCGACCGTGATCGACCTGGACGAGTACGAGCAGGGCGGACGGTTCGCGATCGTGCGCGAGGGCGCGCTAAGCGCGGATTCGGTGGGCGTCGCGCTCGGCTAAAGCCTTGAGGTTGAGAAGCTGGCGGCGCGCCATCACGAGGTCGCCGACCGCCAGCACCTGCCGGGCGCCCGGTAGCCGGGGCGGACCCCAGGCGATGCGGAGCAGGAGGCGCGACGCGCCGGCTCCGCGGTCGCGCACGAGATAGGTGAGCGCCACATGACCGAGGAGCCGGCTGCGGGACTCGAGCGTGAGCTGCTCGCCCGGCTCGAAGTGGGCCAGCTTGAAGATCGCGACCATTCGCTGCCCGAGCACGAGGCGATCCGCGCCGGGAGTGAGCTCCTGCGGGCTGCGGCGCCCCCGGTTGTCGATCAGGTCGTAGCTGTACGGCGCGTAGCGCAGCTGGCACAGCCAGCGGTAGACGAGCGGCGGCGGGGCGTCGATGTCGACGGCCCGCAGCAGGATCACCTTCGGGTCGGGCACGAGCTGGTCGCACGCGAGCTTCTGGTCCCGCTCCTCGGCCGTTGAGCCCCAGCCTTTCACCGCATCCAGCGCGCTCATCCGTCTTAAGTCTGCCGCCTTCGCTGATACCGTCAGAGTTCGCCTCGCGCCGCCGACCAGAGGAGCAACGCTGTGACGGATCTGCCCGCCGACTACTTCACAAAGCACGTGTCCGACGTGGACCCGGAGATCGCCGAGGTGCTCGAGAACGAGCTGCGGCGCCAGGAGACCACGCTCGAGATGATCGCTTCCGAGAACTTCGTGCCGCAGGCGGTGCTCGATTGCCAGGGCTCGGTGCTCACGAACAAGTACGCGGAGGGCTATCCGGGCAAGCGTTACTACGGCGGGTGCGAGTACGTGGACGTCGCGGAGCAGCTGGCGATCGACCGGGCGAAGGAGATCTTCGGCGCCGAGCACGCGAACGTGCAGCCGCACGCGGGCGCGCAGGCGAACACGTCGGTCTACCACGCGCTGCTCGAGCCGGGCGATCGCATCATGGGCATGAAGCTCGACCACGGCGGCCACCTCTCGCACGGCATGAAGCTCAACGTGTCGGGCCGGCTCTACGACATCGTCCCGTACGGCGTGCGCGAGGAGGACTCGCTGATTGACATGGACGAGGTGGCGCGCCTCGCGGAGGAGCACAAGCCCAAGCTGCTGCTCGCCGGCTGGTCCGCCTACCCGCGCCAGCTCGACTTCGCCCGCTTCCGCGAGATCGCGGACTCCGTTGGCGCTTACCTGATGGTGGACATGGCGCACTTCGCGGGACTCGTCGCGGCGGGCGAGCATCCCAACCCGGTGCCGCACGCCGACGTCGTCACCACCACGATCCACAAGACGATCGGCGGCGCGCGCGGCGGCATGATCCTCTGCAAGGAGGAGTACGCGAAGAAGATCAACTCCGCGGTGTTCCCGGGGCAGCAGGGCGGGCCGCTCATGCACGTGATCGCGGGCAAGGCGGTGGCGCTGAGGATCGCGCAGTCCGAACAGTTCCGCGAGCGGCAGCGGCGCACGCGCGCCGGTGCACAGGCGCTGGCGGAGGAGATGCTCGGCGGCGGGATCAACGTGCTCACCGGCGGCACGGACGTGCATCTCGTTCTCGCGGATCTGCGCGAGTCCGAGCTCGACGGCCAGCAGGCGGAGGACCGGCTCGCGGAGATCGGCATCACGGTCAACCGCAACGCGGTGCCGTTCGACCCGCGGCCGCCGGCCGTGTCGTCCGGTCTGCGCATTGGCTCACCGGCGCTCGCCACCCGCGGCCTGCAGGTCGACGACTTCCATGAGATCGGCAAGGTGATCGCGCAGGCGCTCACCGCATCGCAGTGGGGCGGCGCTGAGATCAGCGAGCTGAGCGAGCGCACCCGCGCGCTGGCGGAGCGCTATCCGCTCTATCCGCAGCTGAGTGCCGCGCCCGCCGGCGTCTAGCGCGGCGCGGTCGGAATAAGCAGTCCCGGGCGGCGCATCGCCTCGAGCCACACGGCGCGCGCCTCCTCGCGGCCGCCCGTGGCCGGCAGGCGTTCGGCAACCCACGCCGGCGCGGTTGTGGGGATCTCGCCGTAGATCGGGGCGATTCCCTGGTAGGTCTCCTCGCCCATCTCCTCGCCGGGGGCGGTGAGCTCCTCGGTGAGCGTCTCCCCGCGGCGGATGCCGACGAGGTCGATGGCCGGTGCGTCCTCATGGCCCGCCCCTGACCAGATGCGCTCGGCCAGCTCGCCGACGGTGAGCATCGCGGGATCGGCCGGACCCGCAAGCATCACGCCCTCGCCCGCGAGCAGTGCGCCGTGGGCGGCGAGCGTGGCGGCGTGCGCCATCGTGATCCAGTAACGCACCATCCCGGTGTCGGTGACGGTGAGCGGCACGCCCGCGCGCGCCTGCCTCAGGAACAGGTCGGAGGCGCTCCCCGCGCTCGACAGCACGTTCACGAAGCGCACGGCGGCGCGGTGCGCGCCGGCCTGCCGCGCCGCGTACGCGGTGAGCTGCTCCATGAAGCGCTTGGTGCGGCCGTAGAAGCTGGCCGCGAGCGCCGCCTTGTCGGTGGATGCCACCACCACGCTCTCCACGCCCGCCTTCTCCGCCGCGCGCAGCACGTTCCAGCTGCCGTGGAGGTTGTTGTCGATGAATTCCTCGGGGTAAGTCTCCGCCCAGTCCACGTGCTTGTAGGCGGCGAGGTGGAACACCACGTCGGGTCGCGCGCGCGCGAATTCGGTCTCGAGCCGGCCGGCGTCCCGGATGTCGCAGAGCACGTGTGACATGCGCTCCACGACCTTCGGATCGCGCCCGCGGCGGTCCGCCGTGAGGGCGGCCTCGTGCCCGTCGAGCAACGTGATCCGCTGCGGCCTGAAGCCGCTCAAAAGCGTCGCGAGCACGCCGCCGATCGAGCCGCAACCTCCGGTGACGAGCACACGGCGGCCGCCAAAGAGCTCCTGCAGCTCGAGCACGGCCGGCATCGGGTCGCGCAGTCCCACCACGCGCTGCCAGTCGAACGGCTCGGGGCGGAGGCGGCGCGCAGGTCGCGGCGGCGGTCCTTCTGGCGGCTCCGCCAGCGCGCGCTCGATCGCGCGGTAGCCCGCCTTCATGTCGGGCGAGCGCGCCGGGTCGGGCTCGTTGATCTCCGCCACCACGTAGCGCACCAGCTCGGCTATGCGCCGGACGGCGGGATCGAGCTGGTCCTTCAGCTCGCCGCTGCCGTAGGGAAGCCCCTCGCCGAGCAGTCCGTGAGCGTCGGACACGTGCGCCACCTCGCTATGCGGCCCAAGCTCCTCCACGTAACGCGCGAGCTCGAGCTCGTCGTCGGACTGGAGGTCGAAGAGCGACGGATAGGCGCCCGCGAAGTTCTTGAATAGGGCGGCGTGCGAGGTGTCGAGCGTGAATCCGAGCTCCGGCACGCGCTCGCGCCAGGTGAGAAGGTCGCGCCAGTGTCCGCCGATCGGGCTGATGAACACGCCGCCGGTTCGCATGCGCAGCACGGGCGGCACGTTCTCGATCAGCGGCGTGACCTCGCGCTCGAGGCAGGCGTCGGCGTAGAAGCGCAGGAAGCGCGCGATCTCGTCCTCGTCCACCGCGCCGAAGGAGGCTCTGTATTCCTCGGGCGTCTGTGGCACGAACAGGTGGATGGTGAGCACGGTGGACCCGATCCCGGCCGCGAACTCGGCACTGCGCACGATGCCGGCTCGCGCCTCGTCGTCGAGCCGGTCCACGCGCACGTGCGCGCCGCTCGGCCACGCCACCGGCGCCTCGGCCGTGACCACCGCGTTGTGGCCCGCGAGTGCGCTGCGCGACACGTCGATCGCGCGCGCCACGGCGGCGTCGTCCGCCACGTGCGAGGACATCAGGCAGAGCTCGAGCCCGCGCCAGGCGCCGCCGTCCAGGCGGTCGGCGATCTGATCAGGCTCGGGCGCGGCCTTGAGCAGCGGGATGGCGGCGTAACCAGTCGACATAGCTCTTCACTGCGGAGTCGAGGGGGCGGGAGTGGATGCGGAGCCCGGCGCCGGTGTCATAGCTCTCGTTCTCGCCGGGCGCGAGATCCCCTCCCGGGGTCTCGATCGGGATGTCCGACCCTACCGTCTCAACCACCAGCTCAGCGGCCTCGATCAGCGGGGTGTTCACCCCGCTCGCCACCGTGAGCGTCTGGTTCCAGCGCTCGTCGGCGACGAGCTCGGCCAGCGCCGGCACGAGGTCGTCCACGTAGAGGAAGTCGCGGGTGCGGCGCGGATCGCCCGGGATGACGATCGGTTCGCCGTCGATCGCTCGCGCGGCGAACGCGGCGATCGCGCCGGTTGCGCCCTCCCATGTCACCTGGCCCGGGCCGAAGATGCTCGACAGCCGCACGATGGTGGCGCGTGCGGGGTGTACGCGGCATGCGTGCTCACCCAGACGCTTGGACATCGCATACGGGTCGGGCGGCGGATCCATCGCGGCGCGCACGCTCGAGGGATAGATGAGGCCGGCGCCATGCTCCTCGCAGCCCTCGAGCAGGTTGAGCGTGGTGCCTGCGTTCTCGCGCACCGCCCCGGCGGGATCATCGCGGGCGCCGGCGGGGGAGGGCTGGCCCGCGAAGTGGAGCACCGCGTGGCAGCCCGCGATCAGATCGCGGATCGCCGGGTCACCGGCGTCCATCCTCACGAAGTCGAGCTCGGCTGACGCTGCGCGCCTGCGGCTCTCCGGCCGCGTGACCGGAACCACTTCGTGCCCGGCGTCCGCGAGCAGCACGCACGCGCGCCAGCCGATGAAGCCGCTCGCCCCAGTCACCAGCAGCTTCATCGCATGTACTCCGCGAGCGAATACCGGTATTCGAAGGGCGATGCGAACGTGTGAGTGGCGCCGCCGCCCGGCTCCTCGCCGCGTGCCAGCGCCGCGACGTCCGCCACCGTCACCGTCTCGGCCGCCACGTTGGCCGCGCCCTGCGGTGCGTCGAGCATGATCTTCGCCACGTCGTCCACGTGCACGACACCGATCGTGGCACGGCCGCCGTCGTCCAGAGGGAGCTCCTCACCCGCGGCGGCCAGGCGCTTGAACTTGTCCACCACCGTCTGCGACTCCGGCCGCTCGTGCATCACGGGGCTCGGCCCGTACACGATTCCGAGACGCAGGAGCGAGAGCTCGAAGCCGTGCCTGCGCGCGTACAGGTCGAGGCACAGCTCGGCGTAGATCTTCGACAGATGCGAGAGGTCGCCCTGAGGGCCGTAGGGGTGGTCGGCACCGATCTCGCCCTCGAGCGAGGAGCCGTATACGTGAAGCGAGCTGCCGTAGACGATGGAGCGGCAGGCGCTCCCCGCCACCGCCTCAGCCACGCGCCTGGCGCCGGTGAGGTTGGTCTCCTCGGTGTAGTCCGGGTGGCTGATCGAGAGCGGCCGGCTGGCCTGCGCGGCCAGCAGGAACACGCGCTCACACCCCGGCACCACACGCGCTAGATCCTCGGGGCTGCGGATGTCCACGGTGTCCGTCTGCGCTCCCAGCGCTTCCACCTGCTCCCGCTCGGTGGCGAACCAGTTGTCCGCCAGCACCACCTCGCGCCCGGACTCGATCGCCAGCTCCGCGAGGCGGGCTCCGATGTAGCCCGCGCCCAGGATGAGGTCTGTCATCTCAGATGGACCTGACGCCCGGGCCGGGCGGCACCACGTTGCGCGTGTCGACGATCGAGCCGGCGGCGCGCCACAGCGGCGTCTGGAGGAACTGCCGGTGCGGCGTGAGCACCACGACGCAGTCCGCGGCGCGCACCTCGGCCTCGGTCCAGGCCACGCTGGTGTGGCGCTTGCCGTCGATCTCCACCTCGTCCACCCACGGATCGCAGTAGCGCACGTCGGCGCCGCGTGCCTCGAGCTGGCGCAGCACCTCGAGCGACGGCGACTCGCGGATGTCGTGCACGTCCGCCTTGTAGGCCATGCCGAGCAGCAGCAGGCGGGAGCCGCGGATGGGCTTGCCCGCGTCGTTCAGCGCGTCCGACACGCGCTGCACCACGTGCAGCGGCATGTTCGCGTTGATGTCGTGCGCCGCGGCGATGAGCTGCGCCGAGTAGCCGTACTCGCGCAGCCGCCACGCGAGGAAGTGCGGCACCACCGGGATGCAGTCGCCGCCGAGGCCGGGCCCTGGGTAGTGCGCAAGGAAGCCGAACGGCTTCGTGCTCGCGGCCTCGATCACCTCCCACGCGGAGATGCCGAGGCGATCGCACATGAGCGCGAGCTCGTTGGCGAGCGCGATGTTCACGGCGCGGAAAGTGTTCTCGTGAAGCTTGGCGGTCTCGGCGACCATCGGGCTCGACACGGGGATCACGGTCTCGACCACCTGCCGGTAGAGCAGTTCGGTGCGGCGCAGGCACTCGGCCGTGACGCCCGCCACGAGCTTGGGCGTGTTGCGGATGCCGTACTGCTTGTTGCCGGGGTCCACGCGCTCGGGCGCATAGCCCAGGAAGAAGTCCTCGCCCACCTTGCCGCCGGAGCGCTCGAGGATCGGCAGCACGATCTCCTCGGTGGTGCCCGGATAGGTGGTGGACTGGAGCACCACGAGCTGGCCCGGGCGAAGATTCGCCGCCACCGACTCGGCGGCCGCGACGATGTAGGAGATATCCGGCGTGCGCGTCTTCGACAGCGGCGTGGGTACGCAGATCGTGAGCGCGTCGAGCTCCCGCACCGCGGAATAGTCCGTGGTGGCCCGCAGGCGGCCGTCGAGCGTCTCGTAGCGCTCGGCCGGCACGTCGACCAGATAGGAGCGCCGCTCCTGCACCGCGCGGACGCGGTCCTTGCTCACGTCGACCCCTGTGACGGCAAAGCCCGCTTCCGCGAACACCATCGCCAGCGGCAGCCCCGCGTACCCGAGGCCGACTATTCCGACGTGGGCCTGACGGGTGTGGACACGCTCGTCGAACGCCGCAGCTGAGGACATAACCTCGCTCACGCGGGACAAGGCTACTGGCACCTCCGGGGGTAAAGGCGCTCGTTTCCCTCTCCCGGCTGCGCTATAAACGCATGCGTATGTCCTTCTGGGACTCCCTGCGCGGCCTGGTCGAGCATGGATCCGTAGCGTGGGGCTTCGTTGTGGCGGTGGCCATCGTGCTGCTGCTCACGCCGGTCACTGCATGGCTTGCGCCGAAGATCGGCGGGCTGGACACGGGCGGCGACCGCCCGCGCGTGCACAAGAAGCCCGTACCACGGATCGGCGGCCTGGCGATCGTGATCGGCATCATCGTGCCGGCTGTCCTGTTCGTCGATCTCGACAGCCCGTACCCGGGCATCCTGATCGGCACGGCGGGTGTGGCGCTCGTGGGGCTGCTCGACGACACGCGCGGCCTGCGCCCCGGTCCCAAGCTGCTCGCCGTGATCGCGCTCACGCTCGTGCCGGTGCTGGGCTGGCACCTGAAGATGGACCACCTCAACTTCCCGGTGGTGGGTTCGGTGAATCTGGGCTGGGCGGCGTACCCGATCACGATCCTCTGGATCGCGTTCCTCGCGAACCTCGTGAACCTGATCGACGGGATGGACGGCCTCGCCGCCGGCATCGTCGCGATTGCGGCCGGGTCATTCGCGCTGCTCGCGGTGTCCTTCTTCCGCACCGATCCCGCCGCGCTCGCCGCGATCGTCTGCGGGGCCACGCTCGCGTTCCTGCCTCGCAACTACCACCCCGCGAAGATCTTCATGGGCGACACCGGCGCGCTCGCGCTCGGCTTCCTGCTCGCGTGCATCGCAGTGCAGGGCGTGCTCAAGACCGCCGCGACGATCGCACTCGCCGGCCCGCTGCTCGTGATGGCCGTGCCGATCCTCGACACGTCGTTCGTCGTGCTCAAGCGGCTGAAGTACAAGCGCGCGCCCTGGGGAGCGGACCAGAATCACTTCTACCACCGCTTCATGCGCATCGGCTTCACTCAGCGGCGGACGGCCGCGTATCTGCACCTGTGGGCTCTGCTCCTCGCGGCCTACGGGATCATGCTGCGCTTCGTGCCGCCGCGGCCATACGGCGTGTGGAGCGTGCACAACTCCGTCATCGCCGCCATCGTGGGAGTGGCGGTGCTCGCGGCGTCGCTGTGGATGGTCTACACGCTCGAGATCCTCAAGGCGCGCCACTTCCGCGCGATCGGGCTCGGCCGCTTCGTGCGTGAGGCGCCGGACACGGATCAGCTACCGGCGGAGACCGATCGTGAGCGGGAGGAGGCGGTTGAGCGCGCGCTTACGAGCGGGCGCTAGCCACCCAGGGCAGCGCCAGCGCGAGCAGGTCGCGCGGATCCCTCCGCACCCGCTGCTCGACCCGCCCGGCCGGCTTTCGTTCGATCTGCACCTCTGACGGGTCGCTGAGGAAGCGGAGGCGTCCTTCGCGGGCGAGCATCTCGTCCACTGCGCCAAGCTTCCCCTCGAAGATCGACCACACCGGCGTGCCGAGCACGGCCGCCTCGCGGTTCATCGTGCCGCCCGCGGAAACGAGCGCGTCGGCGAACGCCACGAGGCTGCGTCCGTCCACCGCGCGGTCCGGCACGATCACGCGCTCGAGGCCGAGCGTGCGGATGTCCTGCCGCTGCTCGGGCGTGCGCGCGAGCACGACCGCCTGCGCGCCCTCCTTCTCCACCACCTGGCGGAGCAGCCGAGGCAGCAGCGCGCTCTCGGATCCACCGAGGTAGAGCGCGTAGGACGGCGCGGTGCGGATGACGCAGAGCGGCAGCTCGCGGTCAACGCCGAGCTGCTCGAGCACGGCGGTGTCGGGCTCGAAGTCCGCCATGTAGTACTCCTCCTTGAGCCCCGGATAGCGGACCAGCTTCGGCGGCCTCGCGCCATACCGTGCCAGCCGCTCGGCCGGGATCGCGTCCGGAACGAGCACGCGGTTCGCCAGGCGGCAGTTCACATGGTGCTGAAGCACCGCCCACTCGTAATCGAACATCGTCGAGTTCGGCACGCGCAGCGCGCGGCAGGCCATCGGGAGGTCGGTGGAACCGTGCGCGAGTGCCGCGTGGAAGCCGCGCCCGCGGCCGTAACGGAGCATCTCGGCCACCCGCCCCGCGGCCGCCCGCGCCTTGCCGACGCGGGACACGCCGCCGTAGTGGCCGAGCGCGGTGTAGGGATGACCCCAGTCGTCGAGCAGCTCGAGCGTGTGCGACAGCGGGCGCGCCGTGAGCTCCACCTCGTGCCCGTCGGCCTCGAGCAGCTCGACCAGCGGCCTCAGCACCAGCACGTGCGCCGTGTTGGTCAGGTCGACCCAGATCCTCACGCGCTCACTCCCGCGCCGGGCGGCGATCCTCGATCTCGAGCAGCTGCTCGACCATCACCTGGAGCGTGGTGTGCTGGATGCCGAAGCGTCCCGCCAGCTCGTGCTCGAGGGCGTGCCGCACCTCATCGGGGTCCCGCGCAGGATCCACGCGCACGTGTGCGGCGAGGGCGGGAAAGCCGGAGGTGACCGTCCACACATGAAGGTCGTGCACCTCACGCACGCCTTCGACCGACGCCATCGCGTTGCCAACCTCGTCCACGTCGAGGCCGGCGGGCGCGGCCTCCATCAACACGTTCATCGGCTCGCTGATGAGCCGCCACGAGCCCGCGAAGATGAGGACGCTCAGGAGGATGCCGGCGATCGGGTCCACCCGGTTCCATCCCGTGGCCAGCACGATCGCGCCGGACACCACCACCGCCAGCGCCCCGAGCGCGTCCGCCGCCGAGTGCCGCAGCACCGCCTCCAGGTTGATGTCCTCGCGGTCGCCACCCGCGAGCGCCAGCGTGGCGGCCACGTTGCCGGCCATTTCAACCAGGCCGATCACGAGCACCCCGAGGCCGTGGACCTCCGAGGGACTCGACAGCCGCATGACCGCCTCCACCAGCACGAACACAGCCACCACCACGAGCAGCACGCCGTTCGCGAGCGCCGCGAGGATCTCCGTGCGATAGAAGCCGAAAGTGCGCTGTCCCTTCGCCGGCCGAGCGGCCATCGCCGCCGCGAAGAGACCGAGCCCGATCGCGCCGACGTCCGACAGCACGTGGCCCCCCTCGGCCGCCAGCGCGACCGAGTGGAACACCACGGCGCCGACCACGGCCGCAAGCACCATCGCGACGTTGATCCCGAGTGCCACCGCCATCCGCGAACGGTTGGCTTCCCGGTCCGGCGCGTGCGTGTGACCGCCGTGCACGTGCGCGTGGGAATGATGCATTCCTGCCTTTTACTGGGTAAGGGACCTATATGCCTTCGTCCGAGCGCGGGAGGCGCGCGGCGGGGCTCGATGGCCTGCGCGCCCTCGCTGCCCTGTCGGTCCTCTGTTTTCACGTGTGGCTCTACCGCTTCCCCGATCCCACCCGGATCCGCAGCTCCGGCCTGCTCGACCACGTGCTCTCCGAGTTCCGGCTCGGCCTGATCCTCTTCTTCGTGCTCTCCGGGTACCTGCTCTACCGCGGCTTCGCACGTGCCGCCCTCCGCCGCGACCGGCCGGTGGATCTCCGCTTGTACGCCCTCCGCCGCGCCGCCCGCATCCTGCCGGCGTACTACCTGGCGATGCTCGGCACGTTCGCCCTTCTGTGGGGCGCGGGCGACACGCCCGGCGTGCGCCTGCCCCACAGCGGCGACCTCGTGCTCTTCGCCTTCTTCGCGCAGAACTACTCCACGCACACGATCCTCACGTTCAACCCGGTGACCTGGACCCTCTGCCTGGAGGTGCTGTTCTACGCGCTGCTGCCGCTGCTCGGCGTGATCGGCTACCGCTGGAGCCGCGGGCGCACTCGGCGGCAGGCGCTGCTGCTGACCGGCCTGATCGCGCTCGGCCTCACCTGGAACCTCGGCATGCACTTCGCCGGCGGCAACATGGTGGCGGCGAAGGCGCTGCCGGCATACCTCCCTTACTTCGCGCTCGGCATGCTGCTGGCGCTGTGGGTGGAGCGCGACGTGGCGCGTCACGGGCGTTCCCCGTCCGTGGGAGCGAAGGCCACCGTCGCGCTGGTGCTCGGCGGGGTGGCCGGCGTGGTGTGCAACGGCGTCTGGCATTCCGATGTCCTGCAGAACCTGCCCGCCGGCATCGGCTTCGCCGCTCTGCTCGCCGCGGTGGTGGTGGGGAAGGGGCCCGCCACCGCGTGGATCCATGCGCGGCCCCTCGCGAAGATCGGCCTCGTCTCCTACGGGATCTATCTCTGGCACGTGCCGCTGATGCTGTTTGGCATCCGGCTCGGCTTGCTGCCGCACGCCTTCGTCCCGCGGCTCGTGGCGGTGCTCGTTCCGGCGGTGTCGGCGGGCGCCGCGAGCTGGCTGCTCGTGGAGCGCGTGATGCTCGCCCGTGCGTCGCGGCTTGCCGCACGACCGCGCAGCCGAGCCTCGGCGCGCGAGCGGCGTGTGCCGGCCCGCCTGGAAGCTCAGGCAGCGCCCTAGCGAGCCGGTCAGCCTCGACGGCCGGCGGCGCGATGCGGGCCGCGAGCCTGTGACGTGAGCCGGCGGCCAGCCGGCTGACCGTCGCCGTGACCTCGATCTGCATCGGACCCGTCGGTGTCCGCGGAGTCGTCCCCTCCCGCGGGTACGTCGGGCACGTCGTCCACTGTGGCCAGCTTCGTGACGGCGGCGAGGATCTCGTCGGCGAGCCGCGGGCCGTCGGAGCCCGACTCCGGGGTGGCCGCGATGCGCACCACCACCTCGTCCGAGTCCACCTCCTCGAGACCGATGTGCGGCCGCGACCGGGTGGGTACGGTGATGGATTCCTGGAGGAGCTTCTGGATGTAGCTCGGCTGCACGCCGGCGCGCAGCCGCGCGCGCAGGTCCACGGCTGCCGGCTCCCGGAGCGGAACCACCGCGGCGCTGAGGACCATGCTGTTCGGGATCATCGTGCGGTCCTCGCCCTGCGCGAGCGTGGTGTAGAGGAGCCCGAGCGAGCTCACCACTCCCTCCACGATGCCCGCGAGCGCACCTGCCTGGAAGCGGACGCGATCGCCCACTCGGAAGGGCCGCGCGCTGAGCAGGACCATGCCCGCGATCAGGTTGCCGATCGTCTGCTGAGCAGCGAGACCGATGATCACTGCGGTGAACGCGCCTCCCACCGCGAGCGTGCCGGGTCGCAGCCCCGCCACTCGCAGGGCAAAGAGCACGGCGATCATCAGCGCGACCAGGCGGATCAGGAAGCCGACAGTGCCAGCCGTGCCGCTGTCCATTCGCCGGAAGAGGGACGGGCCGACGGCACGCCCGAGTGCACGCGCGAACGCCCAGCCCAGGATCACCAGCGCGACCGCGGCGCCGATGCGCACGGGGAGATCGACGCCGAAGAGCCGCTCGCGATGGTCGTAGGCCCAGACCACCGCCACGAGTGCCGGCAGGAGCACGAGCGCCTGCCAGCGTGCCAGCCGCGCCTTCTGCACAGCCTGGACACGAAGCTGCCGGGCGATCGGGGAGGCGGCCTGCGCGCGAATCTGCCGCGCGATAGGCGTGTCCTTCAGCGGCTGTTTGCCGTCTTTGTTGCGAAAAATGCCCATATCGCTCGTGTGGGGCCAGCCTGCATGGGCACGGGTGAACCCGCTCATTGCCGCTCGCCCCTACTTTTCGCTTAACCAGCCCTGGGGGGGTCCCAAACATCCGCGTACATCTCTTTCAGAAGAGCGCCGGCTGCGAGGGCGATGGCGCTGCGGGTTTGGGCTCCCTCGGCGGCGAAGCAAGATCGCGGTCTCTCATGTAGCGGCGCGGGCTCGACGGACGGCCGGGCGGAGTGGCCAGGTCCTGCAGCCGCTGGCGCTCGGCAGAGGACATGTACGCGCCGCGGCGGTAGAGCTGTTCGTAGCGCGGCACGAGGTCCGGCCGGTGCGCGCGCAGCCACTCAAAGAAGATGTCGCGCACCTCACCTCGTAGATGCAGCGCGATGCCGCCGACGCTCACCGCGCCCGCCTCCGTCGCGATCTCGAGGATCTTCTCGACCTGCTCGGGGGCGTCGTTGATCCCCGGCATGAGCGGGGCAATGAGGATCCCGGTGGGAATGCCCGACCGGTTGAGCTCGGCCACCGCCTCGAGCCGCGCGCGGGGGTTGGGCGTGTGCGGCTCGGTGGCGCGCCAGGCTTTCTCGTCGAGGGTGGGCACCGAGAAGTTCGCGCTGATCGGCGCCACCTCGGCGATCTCCTTCAGCAATGGAAGGTCGCGCAGCAGGAGCGGAGACTTGGTGAGCACGGAACACGGGTTGCGGAGGTCCCGGAATGCCTCCCAGATGCCGGGCATGAGCTTGTAGCGGCCCTCGACCCACTGATACGGATCGGTGTTCGTGCCGAGCGCGACGTGCTCGCCCTTCCACGACGGCTTGGCCAGCTCTTTGCGAAGCAGCTCAGGAACGTTCACCTTGACCACGATCTCGCGCTCGAAATCGCGGCCTGCGTTGAAGTCCAGATACGTGTGCGTGGGCCTGGCGAAGCAGTACGCGCACGCATGAGTGCATCCGCGATACGGGTTGATCGTCCAGCGAAAGGGCATGCGCGAAGCCTTCGGCACGTGGTTCAGCGCCGACTTCGCGTGAACCTCGTAGAAGCGGATGTCCAGGGCCTCGGGCGCGTCAAAACGGCGCACCACCGCGGGGTCGCGATACCCCGGCAGCCGGTGCTCGTCCTCGTTCTCGATTCGAAGGTTGTCCCAGCGCACGAACGTATGTTCGCATATGCGTGAGACGGACTGCCGCTAGCCCCGCTCCTCACCCCAGGCCGTCACGGTCAGAGACCGCGGCCCGCCCGAGTCGCGGTGCTCGCACAGGTAGATGCCCTGCCACGTGCCGAGCGCGAAGCGGCCGTCCGTCACCGGAACCGTCAGCGACGACCCCAGCAGCGCCGCCTTGATGTGCGCCGGCATGTCGTCGTCGCCCTCGAGCGTGTGTGTGAAATACGAAGCGCCATCCGGCACGGCGCGCGTGAACCACGTCTCGAAGTCGCGTCGCACATCGGGGCTCGCGTTCTCGTTCAGCGTCAACGATGCCGAGGTGTGCCGGATGAACACGTGCGCCACGCCCACGCCGATCGAAGACAGCCCGGGCAGCGCCTCTTCCACCTCGCGCGTGACGAGGTGAAAGCCGCGCGGATACGCGCGCAGCCTCACGTTCTCCTGAATCCAGATCACGCCCCGAAAGCTAAAGCCTCCGCCTCACCCGTCCGATCCCAAGGGCGTGATGCCGTCCAAGCTGATCAGCGCAGCCGTGGCCGCGCTGGCCCTCGCAGCCGGCGCCGCGCCCGCCCAGGCGCACACACTCGCGAACTGGGACAAGAAGCAGCAGTCGCAGGTGGTGAAGGCCGGCCTGATGCAGCCCCTCCCGGGCGGCTTCCACGGCGAGCAGCCGCTCACGAGCGGCGACCTCACCCAGGCCTTCACGGCGCTCAGCGCGCGCACCGGCACGCCGGCCGTGAACGTGTCCTCCGCGCCGATCAGCGTGACGAGCTTCGACGCGCTGATGGTCGACCAGCTCGGCCTGAACGACGCCGCAAACGTCTTCCAGAGCCAGGCCGCGCATGCCGGTCTGCAGCCGCCGCCCTACTTCGGGACCGAGGTCGTGGCCCGGCTGCTCTCGCTCCGTTACAACCATCTCGCGCCGGATGACAAGCTCGAGCTCTACCCCTGGGACCTCATCACTCGCGCGGAGGCCGCGTGGTCGCTTGCGCAGACGCTGACCATGGCGGACTGGGAGGCCCAGAACGTTCGCGACGTGGCCGCCCGCTTCGTCCTTCCCAGCTACAGCGCCAAGCAGCTCGTGCCGCTGCGCCTCGCGGTGTCGAAGATCGGCATGCCCTACGTCTGGGGCGGCGAGACCGACGGCCCCTCGCCGGGTCAGGTGCACGGCGGCTATGACTGCAGCGGCTTCGCCTGGCGCGTGTACAAGCTCTCCGGCAACCCCGCCGGCAACAAGATCCTGGGGCGCACCGCGGCACAGCAGGCGGGGGAGATCCCGAAGTCGCGGCGGATCCGCCTGAACCGTGTGCAGCCCGGCGACCTTCTCTTCTTCGGCTCCGCGAAGTTCCACTCGAGGGCCACGGAGGCGAACGTGATCCACGAGGGAATAGCGCTCAGCCGCGACTTCGCCATCCACTCGTCCGACCAGGGCGTGTACGTGCTTCCGCTCTACGAGGGCTGGCTGCACGATCAGTTCACCTGGGCGCGCCGCGTCCTCTAGCTCATTCAGGGCTCAACCAGACGAGGTAACCGCCCGATTAATCGGGTGATGTCGCCGGTCGTCCGTGAGATGGACGCGCACGCGCCCGCCGTGGCGCCGCTTCCGCCACCCGTCGCATGGGAGGACGAGCCCCAGGAGACGAGCGGAATGACCTCCCGGCTGATCCTCGCCTACGTCGAGCAGCGAGGCGGCCGCGCCGCACTCGAGCGGGTGCTCGAGCTGTGCGGCCTCACGGAAGCCGAGGCGGATCTGCGCAACGAGGGCCACTGGTTCTCGTTCGCCACGAAGGTGCGGCTGTTCGAGGCCGCGGCCGAGGTGCTCGACGACCCGCAGGTGGCTCGCCATCTCGGCGAGCGCGCGATCGACCTGAACGTGGGCGAGGCGCTCAAGCTCACCCTTCGCGCGCTCGGCTCGCCGCGGCTCGTGTACGAGAACATCATCCGCGCCAACGGGAAGTTCACAGCCACTGCGCGGATGGAGCTGCTCGAGTCCAGCAGCTCGCACGCGCGGATCGCGTACGTGGACGTGACCGGCACTCCTCACCATCCGCTCGACTGCCAGTACAACCAGGGCATGCTCTCGTGCGTGCCCGCGCTGTTCGGGCTACCGCTGGCGCGCGTGAGCCATCCGCTGTGCAGGGGCGATGGGGAGGAAGCATGCGTTTACGACGTGTCGTGGGAGTCGGGCGGCACCTACGTGCGCTTCGCTCTCGCGTCGCTTCTCGCGGGCGGCGCGATGCTTGGCGCGGCCGGCATCTTCGATCCGGCGCTCCTGCCCGAAGCCGCGGTGGCGACGGCCGGGCTCCTGTCAATCGCCGGGCGCCGTGCGCTCGACGTGCGCCGCCGCGCCTGGCGGCAGCTCGAGGCCCAGGTTCGCGATCAGGCGCTCGTGACCCAGCGGCTGAACGCGTCGCTGCAGGACATCGTGTCCGAGCTGCGTCTCGAGGAGGTGCTCGCGAAGGTCACCGCCAACGCGCAGTCCACGTTGGTCGGCAAGCAGTTCGCGCTGCTCGTGGACGATGGCGAGGGGCTGCGCTGCCGGCGGGCATCCTCGCTCCCACCCGAGTCCGTTCAGGCGCTCGAGCGCTGGGCGGGATCGGCGCGGCGGGTGCACGACTCACCGCTCGTGCTCGAGGACCTCGCCAACGTGCCGGACCTCGACGCGCTCGTGGACTCGAATGCGCAGGCGCTCCGCTCGCTCTGCTCGGCCCCGCTCACCTACCGGGGCGAGTCGCTTGGTCTGCTGCTCGCGCTCGCGCCGAATGCGCGCGTATTCCTGCCGCGCGACATCGAGGTGCTCCAGTCGTTCGCCACCCAGGCGGCGATCGCCCTCACCAACGCGCGGCTCTACGAGGCGCAGCAGGAGCTCGCCTCGCGCGATCCTCTAACGGGCCTTCGCAACCACCGGGAGTTCCACGAAGGGATGGCCCGCGAGCTTGAGCGGTGCCGCCGTTACGGCGGGCGCGTGAGCGTCGTGCTGTTCGACCTCGACGGCTTCAAGGCGGTGAACGACATCTCCGGGCACGCGGAGGGGGACCGTGTGCTGCGCCGCACCGCCGAGGTGCTCGCGGGCACCTGCCGGGCTTCCGACACAGCCTTCCGGATCGGAGGCGACGAATTCGCGCTGCTCCTGCCGGAAACCGGCGCGGCCGACGCCACAGCCGTGGCCGAGCGCGCGGCGGCGCAGCTCCACGCCTCCTTTGGCGTGGCCGTGTGGCCGGACGACGGGCCGAGCAAGGAAGGCCTTCTCGCTCGCGCCGACGAGAACCTCTATGCGATGAAGCGCGCCCGCCCGGACCAGCGGGCGGAGCCGAAGCCCGTCCTGCTGCGCGCCCCCGAGGTGGACGAGCGGCAGCGCCTCGCGGTGGCGAGCCGTCTGTCCGCTCGACTCTCGTCGCTGCTCGACCCGGACGAGATCACGCGCGTGACCGTGGAGGAGATGTGGCGCACCTTCGGCTGCTACCTCGCGGTGATCCACCGCATCGACGACGACGAGATGATGCGGCCGGCCGCCGGCGCGGGCGAGCTCATCTATGAGATGAGCGACTTCGAGCAGTGGGAGCAGTCGCTGCACGAAGGCATCAACGGCCGCGTGGCGCGCACCGGCGAGCCAGCGCTTGTGACCGAGACCACGCTTGACCCGGACTTCCTCGGCACCGACGCGCCGCGGCAGTCGGGCTCCGAGCTGTCGGTGCCGATCAGGGTTGCGGGACAGATCTGGGGCGTCCTCGACCTCGAGTCACTCGAGACCGGCGGCTTCGACGAGGCCGACCTGCTCCTCGTGGACACGGTGGCCGCGTACGTCGGCGGCGCGCTGCACCGCAGTCGCCTCTTCGACGAGCTCGAGTCCACCTTCACCACCACGCTCGCCGTGCTGTCGGACGCGCTCGAGGCGAAGGACTCCTACACGGCCGCCCACGCCGACGATGTGGCCGACGTGGCCGTGGGCGTCAGTCGCCGGCTGGGGCTCGAGGAGGAGGAGCTGCGGATCGTGCGCTACGGCGCCCTGCTTCACGACATCGGGAAGATCGGGGTGCGCAGCGAGGTGCTCAAAAAGCCTGGTCGGCTCACCGGGGCGGAGTTCGAGGAGATCAAGCAGCACACGGTGATCGGGGCGAAGATGCTCGAGCGGATCCCGTTCTTCGCGCCGGTGCAGCCGATCGTGCGCTCGGCTCACGAGCGCTGGGACGGCCGCGGCTATCCCGACGGCCTCGCGGGCGACGAGATTCCGCTCGGCGCGCGCATCGTCTGCGCCTGCGACGCCTTTCACGCGATGACGTCGGACCGGCCGTACAGCAAGGCACGCTCAGCCGAGGAGGCGGCGGCCGAGATGCGCCGCTGCTCTGGCACGCAGTTCGATCCGCGGGTGGTTGAGGCGCTGCTGGCTGATTTGGGCCTGTAGGGCGTAGGGCATGGGGCATAGGGCGTCGTCATAGGTCTGGTCGCTTCTCTGGCCAGCCAAGTTCTCGTTCGAGCTGTCCGCTCAGCGCGACCAGTGTCTGCTCGTCGTCGCGCCTGCCCACCAGCTGCACAGATAGTGGTACTCCGTCGTCGGTGAAGCCGGCCGGCACGGCGGCGGCCGGCTGGCCCGTCACGTTCCAGATGGCGGTGCCTGGCGTCCAGTTCGCCACCCCGGTGAATGTGCGCAGTACGCCTCGGCTCTCCCAGCGGCCCGCCTCCACGGGCGGAGCCGCCAGCGTGGAGGTGAGCAGCACGTCGAAGCGTTCGAACGTCGGGCGCAGGCGCTCCACCAGAGCGGCCTCCCCGCGCTGCGCGCGCTGAAGCAGCGCGGGCGTGATCAGGCGACCGAGTGCCGCCATGTGACGGGTTCGACGCTCCAGTTGGTCAGTCCGGGCAACGAGCTCGCGCGAGTCGTCATAGATGCCGCGCAGCCAGCGGGGCGCGAAGAGCTGGCGGAGCTCCCCGTAATCCGGCTCGTGCTCGATCACCTCGTGTCCGAGGGAGCGCAGCATCTCCGCCGTGTCCTCAACTGCACGGACCACGCTGCTCGCCATTCTCGCCGCGATGGGCGGCTTGCCGGAGACGGCGATTCGCAACCGGGGCGGCCCGCCGCCCGCGGCATCGCTGAGACGGGTGTCCGCCACTGCATCGAGGAACAGCGCGGAGTCGGCAACCCGGCGCGCGATGGGCCCGATCACGCTGAGCCCGTGCCAGTGGTCCGCCAGCGGCGCGAGCGATACGCGCCCGCGCGACGGCTTGAGCCCGAACAGCCCGCAGCAGGCGGACGGTATGCGGATCGAGCCGCCGCCGTCCGAACCCAGTGCGAAGGGCGCGAGACCTGCAGCAACGGCTGACGCGGAGCCGCCGCTCGAGCCGCCGCAGGTGAGGTCGGCTCGCCAGGGGTTACGGGTCAGGCCCCAGCTCGCGGACTCGGTGAAGGGCCAGATGGCCAGCTCCGGAAGATGCGTCCTGCCCAGCAGCACCGCGCCGGCGGCGCGGAGCCTGCTCACCACCTCTGAATCCGCCGTGGCGCGCGGGAGCGGCACGCGGGTGCCGTGACAGGTCACGTCACCGGCCACGTCCACGTTGTCCTTCACCGCAACCGGCACGCCCAAGAGGAGCCGCTCGTCGCCCGCCCGCAGCCGCGCGTCTGCCTGCTCCGCCTCCGCCAGCGCGCGCTCGGCGTACACGACGCGGAACGCGTTCAGGCGCGGGTCGACTCGCTCGATCCGAGCGAGGTACCCCTCCACGAGCTCGCGGGACGAGAGCTCACGGGCGCGAAGCAGCTCAGCTTGGCGGGCCGCGCCCGCGAAGGCCAGATCGGCGAAGTCCATGTCCGGCCGCGAACCCTATTGACCTTCAGCCGCCGGGCCCTGTGCCGACTACCCGGAGGTACTTCCCCGACCCCTCCAGGAGAGAAGCATGAAGTTCAGGCAGGGGGTTGCCGTCGCGCTCGTGATCGCAACCTCGCTCGGCGCCGCCGCCAGCAGCGCCCACGCGGCGCGCGGCATGGAGGTCGGCCTCCAAGACGACGCCGTCTTCCTCTACCAGAGCTACTACAACCGCGATCTCGCGCTGCAGCAGGCCAAGCAGCTCGGCGTCACCCGCCTTCGCGTGAACGTGCTGTGGAACCGCATCGCGTCCGCGCAGAACACGCAGAAGTCGGTGCCGTCGCGGGTTATCTACAGCTGGTACCCGTACGACTCGATCGTCGACGCCGCCAAGGCGTACGGCATCAAGGTGCAGATGACGGTGGCCGGTCCGGCCCCCGCGTGGGCCAATGGCAAGCACCGTGCCGGTCTCCACAACGGCGCCTACAGGCCCAACGCGCGCCTCTACGGGCGGTTCATCCATGACGTCGCCGTTCACTTCAAGGGGCGCGTTGACCGCTACTCCGTGTGGAACGAGCCGAACTGGCCGGGCTGGCTCGCCCCCTACAAGAGCGCCCCGCGCCTCTACGCCGCGCTCTACCGGGCGGGTTACGCCGGCGTGAAGAGCGCCGACCCGAACGCGAAGGTGCTGTTCGGCGAGCTGGCTCCGCAGGAGCGGCGCCACAAGTCGCTCGGGCCCTTGACGTTCATCCGCCGGGCCACGCGGCACACGCACTTCAAGGCCGACGGCTTCGCCCACCACCCGTACGCGTTCAACGTGTCGCCGACGTCCCGCAGGGGGGGCCGCAACGACGTGACGATGGGCACGCTCGGCAGGCTCACGCGCCTGCTGCACACGCTCGCGCATCGGCGCAAGCTGCGCACCCCGCACGGCGGCACGGTGCCCGTGTACCTGACGGAGTACGGCTTCTTCGCCAGCGGGCCGCGCAAGCTCAGCGCAAAGCGCCGGGCCGCGTACCTGCGGAAGGCGTTCTCGATGGCGCTGCACACGCCGTCGGTGCGCGAGATGACGCAGTACACGCTCGTCGCTCCTCCGAGCGGCTGGGACACGAGCCTCGTGAGCCTGTTCGGCAACCCCAGCTCGGTGTTCAACTCGCTCAGCTCCTGGACGCTCGGCGCCGTGCACGCCGGCCGCGTGGCGAGGAGCCCGCGCTAAGGACCCGTAAGCGTCTGCCGACTATCCGGGGGGCCGCTCGCCGTTTGTCCCGAGCCCCCCGGACGTCGGCCCCTTCGAGCGGCGGCGCATCCCCGCGCCTCTCAACCCCCTCCGCACGATGAACCGACGCTTTCGCAGGACTCTGATCTTCGCCGCCGTCGCCCTTGGCACGGCGGTCACGGCCGCCCCGGCGGCGGCCTCCACCGTCCAGGTCGACGGCCCGACGCTCACCTACGACGCGGCTCCGGGCGAGACCAACAACCTCACGGTCTCCTCCTCGAGCGGCGCGCTCACCGTCAGCGACACGGGGGCGACGGTGACCGCCGGGCCGGGCTGCACGAGCGTCAGCTCGACAAAGGCCACGTGTCCGTCCGCGGCTGTGGCCGCGATGGCGATCAACGCGGGAGACATGAACGACACGGCGAGCGTGGCCTCCACCTCGATCCCGACGACCTTCGACGACGGTCCCGGCAACGACACGATGACGGGCGGCGGCGGGGCGGACACGTTCCTCGCCGGCAGCGGCTCGGACAGCTACTCGGGCCGCGGCGGCCAGGATGTGGTGGATTACTCGGCACGCAGCGCGCCGCTCACGGTGTCGATCGACAGCTACGCAAACGACGGCGAGTCCGGCGAGAAGGACAACGTCAAGACCGACGTGGAAGTTGTGACCGGCGGCTCCGGCGACGACAGGATCACCGGCAGCTGGTACAGCAACACCCTCTACGGCGGACCCGGCAATGACACGCTCGGCGGCGGCAGCGGCAACGACGTCCTCTACGGCCAGGCGGGCGATGACACGCTGAACGGCGACGGCGGGAACGACCTCCTGGACGGCGGCAGCGGCGCGGACGCGGTGAACGGCGGCACCGGCACCGACACCGCCGACTACTCGAGCCGCGCTGCCGCGGTGAGCCTCAGCCTCGACGGGCAGGCCAACGACGGCGAGGCGGGCGAGCACGACAATCTCGCCGGCGACGTGGAGGTGCTCACGGGCGGGGCGGGGAACGACACGCTCGCCGGCAACTCGAGTAACAACACTCTCTACGGCGGCGCCGGCAACGACACGCTGAGCGGGGGCGCTGGCAACGACATCCTCAGCGGCAGCGTGGGCGACGACCACCTCGACGGCGGCAACGGCGGCGACTCGCTCGACGGCGGCGCGGGCAACGACGAGCTGGGCGGCGGCGCGGGCTACGACAACCTGCAGGGTGGCATTGGCAACGACACGCTCGACGGCGGCGACGGCGCCGACACCCTTGCGGGAGGCGACGGCGAGGACCTCGCCGACTATTCCTCGCGCAGCGCGGCGCTCACCATCTCGCTCAACAACAGCGGCGACGACGGCGCCTCGGGCGAGCACGACAACGTGAAGAGCGACGTGGAGAACGTGAACGGCGGCAGCGGCGCAGACAGGATCACGGGCGACAGCGCGAGCAACATCCTGAACGGCGGCGCCGGCAACGACACCCTCGACGGCGGCGCCGGCAACGACGTGCTGGAAGGCGGCGACGGCACGGACCTGGCCGACTACTCCTCAGACAAAGCGCCCGTGACGATCACGCTCGACGGGGTGGCAAACGACGGCGAGAACGGCGAGCAGGACAACGTGACGACGGAGAACGTGACCGGCGGCGCCGGCGGCGACCGGCTGATCGGTGACGCCGGGCCCAACACGCTGATCGGAGGCGGCGGCTCGGACACGCTCGTGGGCGGCGCCGGCAACGACTCCCTCCAGGGTGGCTCGGGCGACGACTTCCTCGACGGCAGCTCCGGCGCCGACGACATGCAGGGCGGATCAGGCAGCGACACCTCCGACTACTCGCTCCGCACAGCGCCGGTGACGGTCACGCTGGATGACCAGGTGAACGACGGCGAGCCTGGCGAGGGCGACAACGTTCACACTGACGTCGAGTCGATCGTCGGCGGCAACGGCAGCGACCACCTGATCGGCGACGCTCAGAACAACACGATCCAGGGCGGGCCGGGCGACGACGTGATCGACGGCGGCCTGGGCGCGGATCAGATGGCCGGTGGCCCCGGCATCGACATGGTGGACTACTCGAACCGCACCATCCCAGTCACCGTCACGCTCGACGACCAGGCGAACGACGGCGCGCCCGGCGAGCACGACAACGTGCAGAACGCGATCGACGTGGTCCGCGGCGGGCGCGGGAACGACGCGCTCTCGGGCAACAACGGCTCGAACACGATCTACGGCGGCCCCGGCAACGACACGATCAACGGCTACGGCGGCGACGACGTGCTCGCCGGCGAGGACGGCAACGACCACATCAGCGGCGGCTCGGGCCGTGACCGCATCGACGGCGGCGCGGGCAACGACAGCATCGACGCACGCGACAAGTACCCCGACCTCGTGCGCTGCGGCACCGGACGCGACAGCCTCTCGGCGGACACCTCCGGGAGGAAGAAGGACAGGCTGAACTCCTGCGAGGTGCACCACAGCGCGAGCGGTGGTGGCGACCACGCGCCGAGCAAGCCGCCCTCGTCGCCGGCGCCGACGGTTCGAAAGGGGTCGCTCGTGCGACTCGCGAGCGCGGCGAACTATCGAGGGCACCACCCGAGCGTGCGCTCGCACGTGCGCGCCGTCCACCCGTGCACGAGCGCGGCCGTGCTCAAGCCCACCTGGGCTGCCGCAGCCCGGGCCTTCGGGCTGAAGTGGCAGGTGCTGGCGGCGATCACGCAGATCGAGTCGGGCTTCGGCTGCAACATGGGGCCGTCGAAAGCCGGAGCCATCGGTTGGACGCAGTTCATGCCCGCAACGTGGAAGCGCTGGGGGATGGACGCCGACGGCGACCGCAAGGCGAGTCCCTACAACTCGGTCGACGCAGTCTTCTCCACGGCGCGTTACCTCCGGGCGAGCGGCGCCCCCCACAGCTACAAGCGCGCGATCTTCGCCTACAACCACGCAGGCTGGTATGTGCGCGACGTGCTGCATCGCGCGAAGCTGTTCGGCGCGTGACGCGCCGAAATTCGAGGTCCACCCGGGTTCGCCACGAGCTAGATGGGAGCGCTACGGGCGCCCACCGCGTAGCCCACCAGGTTGATCACGAGGTGCGCGGCCGCCACAACCACGAAGACGATCGCGGCCTGGGCCACCGACATCGTCCAGATCGGCAGCAGGAGAATCCACACGGCCAGCACGAAGTCAGCCTGGTCATAGAGGGACAGCAGCAGCCCGCCGGCGCTTCGCCGCTGGGCCCCCGGTGCCACGCCGAGCCTCCGCTTGAGGAAGCTGTTCGGCAGCTCGCCGAGCACCACGCCGAGCCCGAGCAGCACCCCGTAGAGCCACGGTCCGGCGTCCTGGATCCCGCCCGGGAGGTGGTGCCAGTACCAGGGCCAGAGCGAGAGCAGAGCTGTGGCGAGCACAACGCCCGTGACCATCACGATGGCCCCGCGCCAGGTCTTGTTGTCGCCAAACAGCCGGTGCCCGCCGAGCGTGGCCCCGCCGTCAAGCGGGCGCTTCAAGGGCTTCAGGAGATCGAAGGTGAGCACCGGCGCGTGCAGCGCCGCCGCGCCGAGCACGGGCACGAACACCCACAGCGCGCTCACGTCAGCTCGAGCCCGCCCTCCAGGAGCCCGGGACCCGTGGCGCGGAAGGCCGGAACGATCTCGCTCGTCACGAGTCCGCTGTGCTCGGTGAGCTCGGAGACGATCTCGAACCAGCGCCTCGACCGCTCCGGCGTGTCCACCACCACCGTCACCACCGGCACGTGCCGCCGGAGCGACAGGAGGCGGTCGCCGTGCGGGGCATGGTCGCCGTGGTACCCCCAGAAGCCGCGCAGCGCGGTGGCGCCGGCGGCATGCTCCGCCCGCAGTCGGTGGATCAGCGCGACGTGCAGCGGGTGACGTCCGTGGCGCGCCTGCTCGCTCGTGTAGACCATGAACTTCTGCCAGCCGGCGTCCGGCGGCGCCGGCTGGGACAGTGCGGTGCCGTCCCGGCGGCACACCGTGATGCGCTCGAGCGTGACGAGCGGCCGTTGCAGCAGCCGGCCTATCTCGGGCAGCACCTCGGCTATGGGCCCGCCGTCGCCCACGGAGATCACCATCAGAGGCACGTCGGCGTTGCGGCCGAAGAAGCGCGCGCGGCGCCGCCCGCCGTGCGCGGTGCCGTCCACGCCGAGGAGCGCGGTGGCGCCCGCTACGCCACGACGATGGAGAAGGTCCACCAGCTCGGTCACCGGCTCCCGGCGCCCGCAGTACACCGTGAGCTTCGTCGGCCCGGCCAGCTGCACAGCCTCGAGCTCGTCCCGCAGGAGCCGCGCCCGCTCGAGCGTCACAAGCCCGTCCCCCGTCAACGACGTCACCTCGGGAAGCAGTCCTTCGATTCGCTCGCGCGTGTCCACCGCCACCGCCACCACGGGCAGGTCCTCCGACAGCGTGAGCAGTCGCTGCGTCTGCAGCTTCTGCTTCGCGCCGAAGCCCTCTGCGCCCCGAAGGAGCACGCTCGTGGCCAGGCGCTCGCGCCCGAATACGTCGAGCAGCGCATCGGCGAGAAACCCGCCGTTCGCCCGGTCGCGCTCGCCGAAGTAGATCGTGAGCTTGAGGGCTTCCTCGCTCATCCGATCGCCCGACCGAGCGCCGCGGCCCCCACGCCCACCACAACGCTGCCGACGATGTTCACGAGCGCGAGCAGGAGCTCGCCGTCCTCGCCCAGGCGGTGCGTCTCGAGCATCCAGGTGGAGAACGTCGTGTACGACCCGATGGTGGCGGTGCCGGCGAGCAGCAGAGCGTCGCCATGCAGCGCCAAGCCCGCGATCAGCCCGAGCACGAACGCGCCGCTGATGTTCACGGCGAACGTGCCCCACGGGAACTCGGAGCCGGCCCGCTCGGCAACCAGCCCGTCGACGGAGAAGCGCAGCAGCGCGCCCACGCCGCCGAGCAGAGCCACCCCGATCCAGACGAGCACCCTCACGCCACCACCCGCGCGCGCCGCACGAGCCCGGTGGCGAGCCACACCGCAGCGAAGCCGGCGGCCACACTCGCGCCGAAGTATCCGGCCGCTAGGCCCGCCTCGTGGCGGTCGAGCATCCGGACCAGCTCGACCTGCACCGTGGAGAACGTGGTGAGCGCCCCGCAGAACCCCGTGCCGAGCAGCGGCCGCTTGTAGGCGGACTGCGGAAGGCGCTCCTGGAGCCGGGTGGCGAAGTAGCCGAGCAGGAACGCGCCGGCGATGTTCACCCCGAATGTGACCCAAGGCCAATGCCCCGGGGCGGGCGGGTGCCACTGCACGAGACCGGCCCGCGCGAGGGCTCCCACGGCCCCTCCCGCGAAGATCGCGGCAAGCTCCCGGACGTCATGGTTCGGCATGTCCTCAGCGATTCCACGGGGCTCCATCGGCACCTCCACTCGTCTGGGCTTTGAGTAGAGGCCATCAGCGGCGGCGCCGCGGTTTATGGAGCGAGCCTCATCGCTCGGCGGGGACGATAGCGCCTAAGAATCGACTTAGAGCAACTGTCACAAAGTTGTTACAAAGTCCGGTAGCGTGTACCCTGCATAACCCGCCGGGAGCCGCCGCCAGCAGTTTCTCCCGCCACCGCGGGATCACCCCTCCATGAAGAGAGAGAGAACGAAGCATGCCCGACCGATCACGCGATGCCGCGTTGGCGGGCTTCATGCTGGTCGTGACCGCGCTTCTGTGCGCGGGGGTCGGGGTCGCAATCGGGGAGGCCCTCGGTGCGCCGGCGCTGCTGGGCATACTCGGGCTCTTCATGGGGTTCGGACTGGGATTCGCACTTGTCTACAACCGCTTTAGGAACATCTAGGGAGCCCGCGGTGGGCGCCACACCAGAGCAGCCGCCGCACGTGCCGCTGGCCGTGCGCATGCTCGGCTACCTCGACTTCTGGCTGCTCCTCTGCGCGCTGCCGATCTTCATCGGTGCGAGCCTGCCGATCCTCGGCTGGATCGGCGGCACGGCCGCCTACGTTGCGCAGCGCGGCATCGCCGAGCTGCTCAGCCGCAGCGCCCAGCAGTCCGCCGACCTGCCGAGCTTCATGGGCGTGATGGTGGGGGGCGTGATCGCCCGCGGCTTCCTGGTGGCACTCGCGATCTTCGGCGTCGGCCTGATCGATGGCAACGCCGGCGCCGCCGCCGGGATCCTCTTCCTCGCCGCCTACACCATCCACTTCACGATGTCGCTGATCCTCAGGCCCTACAGCGGCAGGGGCGGTGCCAAGCGATGAGCAAGCGCCTGATCGGAGTGTCCGCCTTCGGCGTGCTGATCGCCATCATGGTCGGCCTGTTCGCGATCTTCGGGAGCGCGGGCCAGAACAACGAGTACCAGCCGCAGAACGAGTTCAAGCTCACCGACTGGGTGCCGATCCACCTCGGCTCGCTCAACCTGAGCATCAACAAGGCGGTGCTCTACCTGTTCCTCGCCACGGCGTTCACCGTCTGGTTCCTCGTCTGGGTCGCCAGGCGCATGGAGGCCAAGCCCAACCGCGTGCAGACCGCCGTGGAGGGGATCTACGACTTCTCCTACAGCAACATCACGCGCGGGAACATGGACGAGGACATGGCCCGGAAGTGGTTCCCCTTCGTGGCCACGCTGTTCGTCTGGCTCCTCTTCTCGAACCTGCTGGGCTACATCCCGCTGCCCACTAACACGCTCGAGAAGTTCAACGTCTTCGGCGCGCACATCCCGAGCTTCGCGATCTACGCCGCCACGGCCAACATCTCGATCCCGCTCGTGCTCACGCTCGTCGTGTGGTTCAGCTACCACATCGAGGGAATCAGGGCCAAGGGAGTCCGCAAGTACTTCCAGAGCTGGATCCCCGCGGGCGTCGCGGGGCCGGCGCGCGTCCCGATCTTCGTGATCGAGTTCATCTCCCACTTCGTCCGGATCATCTCGCTCACCGTCCGGCTCTTCGCGAATATCCTGGCCGGCCACCTGCTGATCCTGTTCATGGGCGGCGGGCTTGTCGTACTGCTGGGACTCGCCGCCGTCGGGCCGCTCACGCTGCTCATGGCAGTCGTGTTCTTCCTGTTCGAGGTCGTGCTGATCGCCGGCCTGCAGGCATTCATCTTCGCCACTCTCACAGCCATCTACCTCGGCGGCGCGGTCGCCGAGACCCATTGATCGGAGGAGGATCATGGACCTCACAGCACTCCCTGACGTGATTGCCGCCACCAATCCCACAACCAGCGCCGGCAAGGCCATCGCGCTGGGCGTCGGCGCGGGCCTCGGCACCATCGGGCCGGGCGTCGGCGTCGGCTACATCTTCGGCAAGGTGATCGAGTCGGTCACCCGTCAGCCCGAGATGCGCGACGAGATCACGAGCATCCAGTGGCTGGGCTTCGCGCTCACCGAGGCGATCGTGTTCTACGCGTTCATCTTCGGCCTCATCGCGTTCTTCCTCACGAAGTAGATGGCGAACGCGGTCGACACGGTGTTCGCCGCCGACAGCGGCGGCAACTTCCTCGTCACCCCCAACGTGGGGCTGATGATCTGGACGCTGATCGCGTTCGGCATCGCGCTGTTCCTGCTTCAGCGGCTTGCGTTCCCGCGCATCGGTGAGGCGCTCGACAAGCGCCGCCGCGCGATCGAGGACTCGATCGAGGCCGCCGAGCGCACGCGCGTGGAGGCCGACCAGCTGCTCGAGGAGTACCGCGCACGCCTGCGCGAGGCTCGCGAGCAGGCCGACGACATCGTGGCCCGCGCGCGCAAGGCCGGCGAGCGTCTCCACGAGGAGCAGCTCGCTCAGGCCAAGGAGTCGCGCGAGGAGCTGATGGAGCGCACCCGCCGCGACATCGAGGCCGAGACCCGGCGCGCGCTCGAGGAGATCCGCGCCGAGGTGGCCAACCTCACGGTGCTCGCCACCGAGAAGCTCGCCCGCAAGTCGCTCGACGACGACGACCACCGGCGGCTCGTGGAGGAGGCGCTCAACGAGATCGACTTCTCGCAGCTGGCTCCGACAGGTAACGGGAGCACGGCGGAGTAAGCGATGGAAGAGATCGCCGAGGTCTACGCGCGCTCGCTCTTCGAGGTGGCCCAGGATCAGGGTCAGCTCGACGAGATCCACGAGCAAATCGACGAGTTCGCCGACGTGCTGTCGGAGAACCGGGACCTTCAGGTCTTCTTCTTCTCCCCCTACTTCTCCTCGGGTGAGAAGAAGGACGGCGTGGCTAAGGTGATCGAAGGAGGAAACGAGTACTTCGTTCGCTTCCTCGAGCTGCTCGCCGAGAAGCACAGGCTGCCGGTGCTGTTCAGGATCCGCCGCGAGTTCGACGCGATGTGGGCGAAGGAGCAGAAGCTGCTTGAGGTCTCGGTCACGAGCGCCGTGGACCTGGACGAGGAGACGGTGAAGGGCATCGGCAAGAAGATCGAGGAGCAGACGGGCCACCGGGTGGACCTTGAGTCCCGGGTGGACCCCGACCTCATCGGCGGGCTCGTGATCCGCGTGGGGAACATGGTGCTCGACGCGAGTGTCCGCAACAGGCTCGAAAGACTCAGGAGGCAGGTGGCCAGCGCCGCCTAGAAAGGCAAGTTCGAAGACCAAATGCAGATCAAGCCCGACGAGATCACAAGCATTCTGAAGAGCCGCATCGAGGGGCTCGACGAGACCGAGGCGGACCTCTCCGAGGTCGGCACGGTCCTGTCCATCGCCGACGGCATCGCCCGCGTGCACGGGCTCGACAACTGCAAGGCGCTCGAGCTCCTCGAGCTGCCGCATGACGTCACAGGCCTCGCGCTCAACCTCGAGTCCGACAACGTCGGCACCGTGCTCTTCGGCGAGTGGGACAAGATCGAGGAGGGCGACACGGTGAAGCGCACCGGCCGCCTGCTCGAGATCCCGGTGGGCGAGGGGCTGCTCGGCCGCATCGTCGACCCGCTCGGAAACCCGCTCGACGGCAAGGGCGAGGTGCACACCGAGGGCACGCGCCCGGCCGAGTTCAAGGCGCCCGGCGTGGTGTCCCGCCAGCCCGTCACCGAGCCGATGTCGACCGGCATCAAGGCCATCGACGCGATGATCCCGATCGGCCGCGGCCAGCGCGAGCTGATCATCGGCGACCGCCAGACGGGCAAGACGGCGATCGCGATCGACACGATCATCAACAACAAGGACAAGGACCTCATCTGCATCTACGTGGCGATCGGCCAGCGCATGTCCACCGTGGTGGACGTGGCGCAGCGGCTCGACGACCACGGCGCGCTCGACAACACGATCATCGTGGCCGCGCCCGCCGACGAGGCGGCGCCGATCAAGTACATGGCGCCGTACGCCGGCTGCGCGATGGGCGAGCACTTCCTCTACAACGGCAAGCACGCGCTCTGCGTGTACGACGACCTGACGAAGCACGCCTACGCGTACCGCCAGATGTCGCTGCTCCTGCGCCGCCCGCCGGGCCGTGAGGCGTACCCGGGCGACGTGTTCTACCTCCACTCGCGCCTGCTCGAGCGCGCGGTGAAGCTGAACGACGAGCTGCAGGGCGGCTCGCTCACGGCGCTCCCGATCATCGAAACGCAGGCGGGTGACGTGTCCGCCTACATCCCCACCAACGTCATCTCGATCACGGACGGCCAGATCTACCTGGAGGGCGACCTCTTCCGATCCGGCGTTCGCCCCGCGATCAACGTGGGCATCAGCGTGTCGAGAGTGGGAGGCAACGCCCAGACCAAGCCGATGAAGCGCGTGGCCGGCAAGCTGCGGCTCGAGCTTTCGCAGTACCGCGACCTCGAGGCGTTCGCCCAGTTCGGCTCAGACCTCGACCCGGAGACGCAGGCCGCGCTCAACCGCGGCGAGCGGCTCGTGCAGATGCTCAACCAGGACGAGCTCAAGCCGTGGGCCGTGGAGGACGAGGTCGCGGCCGTGTACTCGGGCACCGGCGGCTACCTCGACCGCATCAAGGTCGAGCGCATCCCCGAGTTCCACGAGCAGATGCTCGCGCGACTGCACTCCTCGCACGAGGACCTGATGAAGAAGATCGCCGAGGGCAACTGGGACGACCAGATCGAGGAGCAGCTCGGCAACGCGATCGGCGAGGCGCTCGACGACTTCGGCCCCGACTTCGACGAGGAAGGACAGCCTTTGGAGGAGGGCGAGTCGGAGCGGGTGCGCGAGGCCGGCGAAGAGACGCGCGAGGAGGAGCCGGCGACGGCGTAGATGGCCACGCAGAAGGACATCAAGAGCCGCATCGGCTCGGTGAAGAACATTCAGAAGATCACCCGCGCCATGGAGATGGTCTCCGCGGCGCGGCTTCGCCGTGCCGAGCAGCGGATCGAGGAGTTGCGGCCCTACGCCGAGGGCATCCGGAAGATGACCCGCCGCGCCTCCGAGGCAGCCGATCGCATCCCCAACCTCCCCGTGCTCGAGGAGCGCGAGAACGTCCAGAACGTCGGCCTGCTCCTCGTCACGAGCGACCGCGGGCTCGCCGGCGCGTTCAACTCCCAGATCAACCGTGCCGGGAACAACCGCGCGCGGGAGATAGAGGGCGAGGGCACAGGCGTCGTCTGGTACGCCACCGGCCGGCGCGGGGTGTCGACTCTCCAGTTCCGCGGCCGCGAGGTGGCGGGCTCGTACACCGGCTTCACGGACCGGCCCGCGTACGCTGACGCCCGCGGCGTCGCCGGCGACGTGACCAGCGCCTACGTGGACGGCCAGATCGACCGCCTCGAGATCATCTACAACCACTACGTCTCGCCCATGACGCAGACGGTGTCGCACGAGACGCTCCTGCCTCTTCAGCAGGCGGACATCCTTGGAGAGGAAGAGGAGGACGAAGGGTCGCAGGACGCAGGGTCGCAGGCTGAGGGTCCTGACCACAAGCGCGCGCTGTGGATCTACGAGCCCGACCCCGAGGAAATTCTTGCCCGACTGGTGCCGGACTACGTCGAGATATCGATCTACAGGGCTCTGCTCGAGTCCACCGCGTCCGAGCATGGAGCGCGCATGACCGCCATGCGCAACGCGTCCGAGAACGCGTCCGACCTGATCGACGATCTCACCCTCGAGATGAACCGGCAGCGCCAGGCTGAGATCACGCAGGAAATCATGGAAGTCGTTGCGGGAGCCGAAGGGCTTCGCTGATAAGGAGCAGAGAGAGCGTGGAATCCAGTACCAGCAGCACTGAGACGCAGGACCAGAAGACGACCGAATCCACGGGCAACGGCTCGAACGGCAAGAGCGCCGGCGCGGTCGGCCGTGTGGAAGAGGTCGCCGGCGTGGTGATCGAGGCCGTGTTCCCGGACGACCAGCTTCCCGAGATCTACAACGCGCTCGAGATCGAGATGCCCTCGCCCGAGGGCAACGGTGAGACCCACACGCTCGTGTGCGAGGTGCAGCAGCATCTCGGCGACGACCGCGTGCGCGCCGTCGCCATGGACGCCACAGACGGCATCTCGCGCGGCACCGAGGTGCGCGACACCGGCGGGCCGATCACGGTGCCGGTGGGCAAGCAGACGCTCGGCCGCCTGTTCAACCTGCTCGGCGAGACGATCGACGAGGGCGACCCGGTGGAAACCGAGGAGCGCTGGCCGATCCACCGCTCCGCGCCCGACGTGGAGAACCTCACGCCTACGCGCGAGATCTTCGAGACCGGCATCAAGGTGATCGACCTGCTCGCGCCATACGCGCGCGGCGGCAAGGTCGGCCTGTTCGGCGGCGCCGGCGTGGGCAAGACCGTGCTCATCCAGGAGCTGATCCACAACATCGCCCAGGAGCACGGCGGCCTGTCGGCGTTCTGCGGCGTGGGCGAGCGCTCCCGCGAGGGCAACGACCTCTGGATCGAGATGACCGAGTCCGGCGTGATCGACAAGACCATGCTCGTGTTCGGCCAGATGAACGAGCCCCCGGGCGCGCGCATGCGCGTGGCGCTCTCGGGTCTGACGATGGCGGAGTACTTCCGCGAGGAGGGGCAGGACGTGCTCCTCTTCATCGACAACATCTTCCGCTTCGTGCAGGCGGGCTCCGAGGTGTCGGCGCTGCTCGGGCGCATGCCTTCACAGGTGGGCTACCAGCCCACGCTCGAGACGGAGATGGGCGAGCTGCAGGAGCGCATCACCTCCACGCGCAAGGGCTCGGTCACGTCCGTGCAGGCGATCTACGTGCCGGCGGACGACCTCACCGACCCGGCGCCGGCATCCGTGTTCGCGCACCTCAACGCCACCACCGTGCTCTCGCGCTCCATCTCGGAGAAGGGCATCTACCCGGCCGTCGACCCGCTCGACTCCACGTCGACGATTCTCAAGCCGGACATCGTGGGCGAGGAGCACTACCGCGTGGCCACGCAGGTGCAGGAGATCCTCCAGCGCTACAAGGAGCTCCAGGACATCATCGCGATCCTCGGCATCGACGAGCTGTCGGACGAGGACAAGCTCACCGTGCAGCGCGCCCGCAAGATCGAGCGCTTCCTTTCGCAGCCGTTCTTCGTGGCCGAGGCGTTCACCGGCACCGAGGGCAAGTACGTGCCGATCGAGGAGACCGTCCGCTCCTTCGCCGAGATCATCGAGGGCAAGCATGATGAGCTGCCTGAGGGCGCCTTCTATATGAAGGGCACGATCGATGAGGTTGTGGAGGCCGGACGGGGGTCCAGGTCGCAGGATCGCAAGTCGCAGGCGCAGGAGGAGGAGAAGTCCGACTCCGACTCCGAGAACCAAGCCTCCGACGACGAGTCCTCGGACTCCGAGGAGTCGTAGTTGGCTCGGAACAAGTTTCCGGTCGAGGTCCTCACTCCGGAGGGGAAGGTCTTCGATGATGAGGTGGAGATGGTGTCCACGCGGACGAGCGTGGGCTCCATCGGCATCCTCGCCAACCATGCGCCGCTGATGGCGATGCTCGAGCCCACCGAGCTGCGGCTGTACAAGTCGGACTCGGACATCGTGCGCTTCGCGCAGGGCGAGGGTTACCTCCAGGTGGTGGACAACACCGCGCTGCTCCTGGTGGAGGACGCCGTTGATCCGGACAACCTCGACCGGTCGGCGCTCGAGTCGCAGCTCGAGAACGCGCGCCGCGCGCTGGATGAGGCCGACGAGGGAACTGAGGAACGCCGCCGGGCGGAACGAGACATCAAGAGGTACGAGGCGTTCCTCGAAGTCGGCGGTTCGCAGTAGCCAGCCGTCTTCGTCCTACGGTGCGGGCACATCCCAGCGGGTGGCAGTTTCTGGATAATCAGCCTCCTCCCAGCTGAGCACCTTCGTGGGGCGCAGCGCGAGGATCGGCGTGGAGCGGTTCGACACGTCCACCCGGATCCCGTACTTCTCGTCGTAGAGATCGGCAAAGCGCTCGAGGAGCTCCGGGTCGTCCACGTTCTCCATCTCACCGTCGAGGATCGCCACCTGATCGCCGCTCTCGAGGTGGATCTGAACGGGCGATCCCGCGCTGATGTTGCGACCCGTGACGCTGTTCGGGTCGGTGGAGAACATCACACGGTCCGCGAGCCACAGGCCCCACACGGGCTTCGCGTGCGGGCGGCCGTCGGGACGCGTGGTGCACACCCAGTAGTTGCGCGCTGCCCCGAGCCACGCTGTCACGCGCTCCCACGGGAGCAGCTCGCCCGGCGCGCTGCCGCCGCGGCCGATGCCGTAGCTCGCGGGCATGCCCGGGCGGCTCGGCACCGGGCGCTCGCTCATGCCGCGAGCGCCCGTTCGACGATCGCCGGAGCGTCGATTCCGCTCGGCAGCGTGCCGAACGCGCGGCCCCCGTCATTGCCGAGGCGGCCGGCGCAGAAGGCATCCGCCACGGCCGGCGGGGCGTGACGCACCAGCAGGCTCGCCTGCAGGGCGAGCGCCAGCTTCTCCACCAGCGCGCGGGCACGCCACTGCGCGTTCTCCACGTCGAAGTTCGCGAACTCGTCCTCGATGTCCTGGATGTGGACGTCGAGGCGGGCGTCCGCGCCGCTCGCCTCCTTGCACTCGGCGAGAAACGCTGGCAGTGCCTCGGGCTCGCGCATCAGTGCCCGGAGCACATCCAGCGCCGCGACGTTGCCGGAGCCTTCCCAGATCGAGTTGAGCGGAGCGTCCCGGTAGAGGAGCGGCATCAACGATTCCTCCACGTAGCCGTTGCCGCCGTGGCACTCGAGCGCTTCGTTCGCGTGCGGGGCCGCGCGTTTGCAGACCCAGTACTTGAGGACGGCCGTGGCGAGCCGCCTGAACGCGGTGTCGTTCTCGTCATACGCGCGCGCGATGCGCATCGCGGCCGCGACGGCCGCTTCAGCCTCGATCGCGAGGTCCGCCAACACGTTCTGCATGGCCGGCTGCTCGACGAGCGGCTTGCCAAACGCCGAGCGGTGACGCGCGTGGTGAACCGCGTGCGCCACGCCGAAGTGCATCGAGGCGGCGCTGCCGATCAGGCAGTCGAGCCGCGTGTGGTTGACCATCTCGATGATCGTCGGCACGCCGCGCCCCTCCTCGCCCACGATACGGCCACGAACGCCCCGGAACTCGACCTCGGATGACGGCAGCGAGCGCGTGCCGAGCTTGTCCTTCAGCCGCTGGACCTGGAAGCCGGGATCGCGTCCCTCGATGAGGAAGCAGGACAGGCCGCCCGGCGCCTGGGCGAGCACGAGGAAGACGTCGCACGGGGGGTACGAGCAGAACCACTTGTGCCCCGTGATCTCGTAGGTGCCATCCGATTGCGGCTCGGCGCGGGTGGTGTTGGCGCGCACGTCCGAGCCGCCCTGCTTCTCGGTCATCGCCATGCCGCTGATCGCGCCGCGCTCGTAGTCGGGCAGCGTGAGTCGCGGCTCCCACTCGGCGGCCAGCTCCGGGTTCGCCCGCAGCGCCGGCACGGCGGAGTAGGTCATGGAGACCGGGCACATCACGCCCGAGTTCACCTGCCCGAACACGTACATCATCGCCCCGCGGACCACGTGTGCGCCCGGCTGCGGGTCGCGCCACGGCAGCGCCGCGATCTCGCGCTCGATGGCCACGCGCAGCAGCCAGTGCCACGAGGGATCGAGGTCCACCTGGTCGATGCGGTTGCCGTAGCGGTCGTGCGTCAGCAGCCGCGGCTCGTTGCGCTCGGCGCGCAGTGAGTGCTCGCGCGCCTCCGCGGAGCCGGCCACCGCACCCAGGTCGCGCAGGCGGTCGACGCCCCAGTGGCCGCCGTCGCGCTCCAGCGCCTCGCGCAACGGAATGTCCGCCTCGAACGCGTTGTAGTCGAGCAGGGGCGGGACCTGGTTCAGGACCTCATGAGTGCGATCGAGCACCGACATGCGTCTTCTCCTCTATTGCATTGAGACAGAACTGGACAAGGTTGGCCACGAGGGCGTCGTGGTGCTGTCGCGCAGCGCGGCCATTCGAGGCGGGGGAGAGCGGGCCGAGCAGCGCCTCGCCGAGTGCGCCGACGATCGCAGCGGCCGCGACCTGCGAGTCGAGCTCGCGGAACTCGCCGGCGGCGATGCCCTGTTCGAGCACCGTTGCGAAGGCGTCCCGGTAGCCGCGCCGGAAGCTGAGGCGTTCCGCCTCCACGGCCGGATCGACGGGCTCTGCGAGCAGGGCGTACGCGAGGGTGGGCGCCGCGAGGGCGCGGCGTGCGAACGCCTCGGCCGCGTGCACCACGCGCTCCGGCGCCGAGAGGGTCTCGTCCTCGGTCACCCCGGTCACCACGTCGAGCTCGCGCTGCGACGCGCGGCGGAACACCTCGGAGAACAGGTCCGCCTTCGATGGGAAGTGGCGGTACACGCTCCCGGTGGCCACCCCGGCACGCTTCGCCACGGCCTGCACGCTGGCCGACGCATAGCCGGCTTCGCCCACCTGCTGCCGAGCCGCATCCACGATCCGCTCACGCGTGGCATCGAGCCGAGCCTGCGTCCGCGCTGTGGTCCGGTACGCCATCGTGGTGAAGAAGTGAATCACGATTCACAGCTTGGGTCAAGGCGGAGACAGTGCCCAGAGCGAGCCCCGTCCGACCCCCGACCTCCCGCCTCCGACCTCGGACCTCGGCTACCGTTCACCCATGGCGGCTACCTGGCGCTGGTTCGTACGCTTATTCGCACTCTGCGCCATGTTGCTGTTCGCCACCCTGATGGTGGTGTTCGTGATCGTCACGGTGAACCACTTCGGCGAGAAGCAGTACGTCACGGACAACGTGCAGGGCCTTCCGCCCGTCTACGTGATCACCGCGGTGCTGATCCCCTTCTGCGCCACGTTCGTGGTGGGGTTCTGGATGCTGTTTCTCGACAGCTTCAAGCGGCAGGCGGCACTCGAGCAGGTGGAGACACGCGGCGCCGTGCCGATGCCGCTCGCACAGACTCCGAGCCGTCGCGAGCGGCTCGCGGCGTGGGCGCGCGCACGCCGCCCACACCGGCCTCAGTGGCTCCGCAGGGCCGAGTAGGCGCTCAGGCCGCCGCTTCGGCGAGCTCGCGCTCGCGCAGCCAGGCCTCGAACTCAGGCGCCGGCACGGGCCGGCTCACGTAGTAGCCCTGCACCTGGTCGCAGCCGAGCTGGCGCAGCTGCTTCATCACGCTTTCGGTCTCCACCCCTTCGGCCACGACGCGCAGCCCGAGACTGCGCCCGAGCGCGATTGTCGAGCGAACGACCATTGCGTCCTCGCTCTGGGTGGTCATCGCACCCACGAACGAGCGATCGACCTTGAGCGTGGTCACCGGGAGCTGCTTGAGGTATGCGAGCGACGAGTGGCCGGTGCCGAAGTCGTCGATCGCGAGCCAGATGCCCATCGCGTCGAGGCGCGCGAGGACGTCGCGGGCACGCTTGGGGTCCTCCATGATCGTGTCCTCGGTGAGCTCGAGCTCGAGCGACGTGGTGGGCACGCCGCGCTGCTCGAGCAGCCGCTTGATCTGGTGCGGCAGCTCGTGGTCGCTGAGATTGCGGGGTGAGAGGTTCACGGCCATTCCGAGCTCGATGCCGCGGGAGCGCCACTCCGCACACTGGTCGATCGCCATCTCGAGCACGGCCAGCGTGAGCGGGCGGATCAGTCCGGTGTGCTCCGCGAGCGGGATGAAGCTCTCCGGCGAGATCAGCCCCTGCTGGGGATGGTTCCAGCGAGCGAGCGCCTCCACGCCCACCACGCGATTGTCGGACAGCCGCAGCTTCGGCTGATAGCGGAGCTCGAGCTGCCCGTTCGCGATCCCCGAGCGCAGGTCCTGCACGAGCCGCAGCCGCGCCGGCGAGAACTCGTGGCGGGCACGGGCGTACAGCTCGCACCCGGACTGCGACTTCTTCGCGTTGTACATCGCAACGTCGGCGTGCTGGATGAGGGTCTCAGGGTCGAGCCCGTGGTCCGGATACAGCGCGATGCCGGCGCTCGCCTCCACCTCGAGGCTGAGGTCGCGCACCGCGATGGGGTGGGATAGCGCGTGGCGGATCTTGCCGGCGGCCGCGAGGGCGTCCGCCTCGTCCTCGACCTCGGGCAGCAGGATCGCGAACTCATCGCCGCCGAGGCGCGCCACGGAGTCGCTCTGGCGGAGCGTGTCCTTGAGCCGGTAACCGAGCTCGTAGAGGAGCAGGTCGCCCATATGCGGGCCGAGGGTGTGGTTTATCTCCTTGAAGCGGTCGACGTCCAGCACGATCACCGCGGCGCGGGTGCCGGTGCGGGTGGCGCCGAGGATCGACTGGTGCACGCGGTCGTGGAAGAGGAGGCGGTTGGGCAGCTCGGTGAGCGGGTCGTGGAGCATCGCGAACTCGTTGTCCGCGAGCTGGTCCTCGAGCGTGTCGAATGTGAGCATCCCGGCCACCACGAGCACGAAACAGAGAGCCGCCAGAACCGCGAGCGCAGCGGTGTAGTGGCCGCCGGACCAGAGGAGCCCGACGGCCGCCGCCACGAGGGCAACGGAGGCGAGCGTGCGGAATGGACGCTTGGTGCGCATGACTCTCATCTCTCTGTCGGCAATTAGGCGCTTGTGGTTAAGCGCTCTGCCGGCCGCCCCTGGGCGGGAACGATGCCGTGGCCGCGAGCCCTGCGCTTTCGCCCCGCCTTGCGCTCCTTCTCGATCTCGCGCAGGTAGGGGTAGAAGTCCACCTGAATCGTGTGGCGCGTGGACTTCACGTAGCGGCGCCGGAGCGTCTCACGCCGCTCGCGGATCTCCTTCCACATCTCCTCACGTGTGGGAAGAGCGGCCTCGCCGGCCAGTAGATCGGCAACCCACTCGGACTGGGCCTCCGCCAGCGGCATCATCGCCCCGAGCGGCTGGAGCAGCGCGATGAAGAAGAGGCCGTCGAGGTCCGGCGGCACCACCATCTTGTAGAGCGGCACCTCGTTGTCCTTCGGCTCGAGCACCTCGGGCGCTAGGAACGGGAACGTGATCTCGTAACCGGTGCACCACACGATCACGTCGATGGGCTCCTCGCTGCCGTCCGCGAAGTGCACGCTGTGTGCGTCGAGCCGCTCGATTCCGGGCTTGGGCTTCACGCGGCCGTGGCCGATCGCGGGGAGGAGCTCGGAGGAGATCGTGGGATGCGCCTCGCCCAGCCGGTGGTCGGGCTCGGGCAGCCCGTAGTCCGTCATCGAGCCCTGCGCCTGCTTGAGCAGCCGCATGATCATGAAGCGCGTGAACCAGAACGGCAGCCGGCTGTTGGCGGGCGTGACGAGCTCGTCCACGGGCACGCCGCGCAGGTACTTCGGCACCACGTGCGCGCCGCGGCGGGTGGACAGGAACACCTGGCGCGCCACGCGCGAGGTGTCGCAAGCGATGTCCACCGCCGAGTTGCCGAAGCCCACCACGAGCACGTTCTTGCCCTCGAATCCGTCGCTGGTGCGGTAGTGGTGCGAGTGGGTCGTCTCGCCGAGGAACTCGCCGGGGTATTCCGGCAGCTTCGGGTTCCAGTGGTGACCGTTCGCCACCAGCACGGCGCGGTAGGTGTGGGTCTGGCCGCGGTCGGTGGTCACGTCCCAGCCGCCGCCCTCCGCGGGCCGCACGTCCGTGACCTCGGTGCGGAAGCGGATGTGCTCGCGAAGGCCGAAATGATCGACGTACTCGTCGAAGTACTCCGCGATCTGCGTGTGATGCGGATAGTCCGGATACTCCGCCGGCATCGGATAGGCCTTGTATTCCATGACCTTCCGCGAGGTGTTGATGTACAGCGAGTGGTAGGCGGAGGAGAGACCGCTGTCGTTCTCGTAGCGCCACAGGCCGCCGACGTTCGAGCCCTTCTCGTAGCAGTCGAAGTCGATCCCGCGCGCCTTCAGCACCTGGCAGGACGAGATGCCGGACGAGCCGGCGCCGATGATGCAGACGTCCATTCGCCACAGGATGTTCCCAGCCGGATGACGCCCGCGTCAAGTTTTTTCCGGGCTCGGAGGGCAACTCCCACTAGGCTGCCGCGTTCGTATGGGCGTGCGAATCGCGCTATCAGTCGTGCTGCTCGCGCTCGTGCTGCCGGCCACAGCGGGGGCGCGCAGCGTGCCGCAGGGCTTCTACGGAGTGGTCTACGACGGCGCGGCGACGAATGCCCGGCCCGCCCTGCAGGACACACAGTTCGCCCGCATGGCCAAATCCGGGGTGGAGTCCGTCCGGACGGTGTTCTCCTGGGCGGACGCGCAGCCCGTTCAGGGCGGCGCGACGAACTTCGCCGCCACCGACCAGCTCGTGGCGCTTGCCGCGCAGCACGGGATGTCGCTCCTCCCGGTGGTGATCTACGCGCCACCGTGGGCACGCATCGACGCGGCCGATCCGGCGTCGCCGCCCGCTGACCCGGCTTCGTACGCGGAGTACCTGACAGAGCTCGCCGCGCGCTACGGGTCCTCAGGCACGTTCTGGGCGGAGCACCCAGAGGTGCCGCGGCGGCCGATCCTCTACTGGCAGGTGTGGAACGAGCCGCACCTCACGCTCTACTGGGACCACCCGCGCTGGCAGGAGGGCTACGGCGCGCTGCTGCGCGCGGCACACACGGCGCTGCGCCGGGCCGACCCGCGCTCGCGGGTGGTGCTGGCGGGCCTCACGGGCACCTCGTGGACCGCGCTGCAGTCGCTCTACACCCGCGGGAAGGTGAGGGGACAGTTCGACGTGGCCGGGCTTCAGACCTACACCGGCACCGCGCAGCACCTGCTGCTTGCGGTCCAGCTCTTCCGCAAGGTGCTCGCGCGACACGGGGCCGCGAGAATGCCTCTGTGGCTAACGGAGATGGGCTGGCCGGCCGCGAAGGGGCGCATTCACGTGCCGAGCTATCAGCGCACGATCGTCACGAACGACGCCGGGATGGCGAAGCGCCTGACGGCGGGCTACAACCTGCTGGCTCGAGAGCGGCGCGCCCGTAACGCTCGCGTCACGCGCGTCTACTGGTACTCGTGGTCGAGCCCGTACCGGCGGTCGTCCACTCCGGGCACCGGGATCTTCCGCTACTCGGGCCTCTTCCGCTTCAACGGAGGCGCCTTCGCCACCAAGCCCGCGTTCAGTGCATACGTCCGCAGCGCGCGGGAACACGAGGGCTGCGTGAAGACAACCACTGGCAGGTGCCGCTGAGGCGCCTGTATGTTCCCCATGCCGTTCAACCGAGGAGGAGGAGACTCGATGGGCAGAACCGTCCCGCTTGCGCTCGCCGCAGCCGGCTTACTCGCGCTGGCCGCACCGAGCGCCTTTGCCGCCCACGGCTTCCACTACGGCGTGACCGCCGCTGAGGTCACGTCGAAGTCTGCCGTCGTCTGGGCGCGGCCCGACAAGGCCGGCAAGTACACGGCGCAGGTGGCCACCAACAAGCGCTTCACGAGCGGCGTGAAGTCGCGCAAGGTCACCGCCACAACCCGCCGCGACCTGACCGTGCAGACGCGCTTCCGCGGTCTCAAGCCGAACAGGATCTACTACTACCGCTTCAAGGCGGGGAAGAAGGTCAGCGACGTCGGCCGCTTCCATACCGCGCCCTCGCCGAATGCGAACGCCACCGTGAAGTTCGCGTGGTCGGGCGACGAGGACGCTCAGCCGGCACCCGGGTCGAAGAAGCCCTTCTTCGGGCCGATGAAGGCGTTCGGCGCGATGGCCAAGCAGAAGAACCTCTTCTCGATCAACCTCGGCGACACGATCTATTCGGACAGCGAGGTGAAGGGCGAGAGCACCCTGGCCACCACCGTCCGGCAGAAGTGGGCGAAGTACAAGATGAACCTCGCCACGAAGAACTACCAGCGCATCCGCGAAGCGAGCGGCATGTACAACGAGTGGGACGACCACGAGTTCCAGAACGACTTCTCGAAGCCGGAGTTCGGCAACACGATCTACCAGGCGGGAGTGAAGGCGTTCCGGAACTACATGCCGGTGTCCTATCACTCGGCCACCGGGCTCTACCGGAGCTTCCGCTGGGGCAAGAACGTGGAGCTGTTCTTCCTCGACGAGCGGTCGTTCCGCAGCGCCAAGGCGTCGGCGAACCATGTGTGCGACAACCCGTCCACGGGACAGCCGGACAACGCGCCCACGGCGCCGCAGACCACGCGGTCGCTGTTCTCGGCTCTCGACCCCGAGTTCCTCCAGCCGGTTTCGCCCGCGTGCCTGAACGCGATCAACGACCCGTCCCGCACATTCCTCGGCCACGCTCAGCTCGCGCTGCTCGAGCGCGCGCTGCAGCACTCGAGCGCGACGTGGAAGGTGCTCGTGAACGAGGTGCCGATCCAGCAGTTCTACGCCCTGCCGTACGACCGCTGGGAGGGCTATGCGGCGGAGCGGACGAAGCTGCTCACGTTCCTCACGCAGAAGGTGAAGAACGCGGTGTTCCTCACCACCGACGTTCACGCGAACCTGGTGAACGACGTGCGCTTCCAGACGCTCGAGGCGGGCGGCCCGAAGAACAGCGGGATCGAGGAGTTCACCACCGGGCCCGTCGGCACCGGGACGTTCTCGCAGGAGATCGACAACACGATCGGCAAGCCGGGCTCCGGCGCGGCGGTCACGTCGGCGTTCTTCAAGCCGCCACCGCCGAACGGCGTGGGCATGCAGTGCGCGAACACGAACACCTTCAGCTTCGGCCAGGTCACGGCCACGGCGAAGAAGTTCACCGTGAAGCTGCTCGATCAGAACGGCAAGCCGATCAAGGACGTCGGCAACAAGCCGTGCGGGCCGTTCACGTTGAAGAAGAAGTAGAGAGCAGCCGCTCTATCGCGGCATCAGTCAGCGCGGCCGTTCGCTCCCAGGTGAACGGCCGCGCTCTTTCTATGGCGCGGCTCGAAAGGTCGGCGCGGTGCGCGGGGTCGGTGGCGATCTTCTCGAGAGCGCCGGCGAACGCCGCGTGGTCGCCCGGGTCCACGAGCACGGCGGCGCCGCCGGTGGTCTCCGGCAGCGCGGCGCGGTTCGCGGCCACCACCGGCGTGCCGCATGCCATCGCCTCGAGGCAGGGGAGGCCGAAGCCCTCGTACAGCGACGGCATCGCCAGCGCCACGGCGCCGGCGTAGAGGCCGGGCAGGTCGTCTTCGGGCACGTAGCCGAGCTCGCGCACCGGCGCCTCGCTCTCCGCGCGCATGTAGCCGCGGCCGGATCCGGCGTGGACGAGGTCGATGCCGAGCGCGCGGAGCCGCTGCGCCGACTCGTCCAGCGCCGCGACGTTCTTTCGCGCTATCCGCGTTCCGACGACGAGGACGTATGGGCGGTCCTGCTCGGCCGCCGCCTGCGGGTTGAAGCGCTCGTCCACCCCGTTCGGGACGACTGCGATTCGCGCCGGATCGGCTTGCAGCACCTCCACCAGCTCGGTCTTCGAGAACTCCGACACGGTGATCACGAGGTGCGCGCGGCGGGCGATGCGCGGCAGGAGCGCGCGCTGGTAGCGCACGTACGCCGGGCGGTACCACTCGGGATGGCGCAGGGCGGCGACGTCGTGGATCACCACCACGTTGCGGCGGCTGGCGAGCGGCGCCAGGTTGGCGGGGGAGTAGATGAGACTTGCGTCGCGGGCGAGCAGTGGCAGGGCGGCCTGCTCCCAGATGTGGCCCGCGCGGTGCGCAAGCTGCTGCGGCGGGCGGACGACGCGGTAGCGGGCCGGGTTGAGCCGCGGGAGGCGCGCAGCCATCTCGCGCGCGAGGCGCTCCACCCCGCCGATCTCCCGCCGCACCGCGGCGCGTGCGTTGATGGCTACCTGTGCCGCCATAGGGCTCTGAGCTGCCGGCGCTCCCGCTCGCTGCTGCGCCCGATGAGCGTCTTCAACGCGATGCGGTCGGCGAAGGTCACGGCCTGCAGGATGTGATCGCGACGTGCGCGGGCGAGGCCGCGCCGCTCCGCGATCACCGTGCGCCGCTGTTCGGCGAGCAGCCTGAACGGCTCGCCTGCAAACTCCTGCTCGCTGCTGTGGGCGCTCCGATGGATCACGCGCGCCTCGGGCCAGAACCAGGTCTCCACGCCCTGGTCGCCGGCGCGCAAGCCGAGCTCGAGGTCCTCGCCGTAGAGGAAGATCCGCTCGTCGAACGGCCCGAGTCGACGGAGGGTCTCGGTGCGCGCCGCAAGGCAGCATCCCACCGCCCACGCGACCCGCCGAGGCTCGTGAGCGGTCCATGGGGAGGCGGCGTGCCGGAGCGGCCTCGGCATTACCGCCGGCGGCATCAACGCGATCGCAAGCGCCGCGGCGGAGCCCGGCTCGCGCTGGGCGCTGTCCTGGCGCTCGCCGCTGGGGCGAAGCACGAGCGGTGCGAGGATGCGGTCGCTCTTCCGCAGCGCGTCAGCCAGCCGCAACAGCGAGTCGTCCAACAGCTCGACGTCGGGGTTGATCAGGATCGTGACGGGTTCGTGCACCTCCGCCACGCCGATGTTCGACGCGCGGCCGAAGCCGGCGTTCTCGCCAAGCTCGATCACATGGGCGCCGTTCACGCGAGCGGTGGTCGCGCTCTCATCGGACGAGCCCGAGTCCACCACGATCGCCCGCGCTCCCGGGAGGTGAGTGCGGGCCGTGGCGAGCAGCCGCTCCACGTGCGCGCTCGAGTTGTGAGTGACGGTGACGAGGGCGATGCCCTCGCCGCGAGCGCCTGCCGGTGTATGGATTCCGGCCAGCTCGTGCGCCAGGTCGCGGTAGCGCCGGCGCAGCTCCTCGCGGTCGTACAGCGTCTCGGCACGGGCGCGGGCGAGCTTTCCAAGCTCAGGCGCGTTCTCGATCGCGCTGCACACCCCGCGCGCCGCCGCCGCCGCGTCGCCGGGCGCATAGCGCGCGCCGCACGTGTGATCCACGATCTCGGCGGGCCCACACGAGTTGGGCACGACGGCCGGACGCCCCGCCGCCAGCGCCTCGGCCACGACCATCCCGAACGGTTCGCGTTCCGCGCAGTGGAGGAGGCACGTGGCACGTGACAGCGCCTCCGCGGGATCCACCTGACCGGCGAACTCGACCCGCCCGGCGAGATCCGGCTGCGTCGCGCGTGCGCGCATCGCGTCGAGCAGCGCCTCGCCCTCGGCGTCCAGCGGCCGTCCGCCGATCCGTATTCGCAGCTCTGGGATCTGCCTTGCCGCGAGCGCGCCTATCTCGAGCGCGAGGTCCGGCCGCTTCCAGCCCACGATCGCCCCGAGCGTGAGCACCTCGGGCGGGCCGGCCGGGAGCGGGCTGGGCCGGATGACGTCGAGCGCAACGCCGGGATTGATCACGCGGGCGGGGATCCCCAGATCGCGTGCGATGCAGCCGGAGGGAGCGCAGACGAGGTCCGCGCGGCGAGCGGCTGTACGGACCGCGCGGGCGATCCACGGTCCGGGGAGCAGGTCGTTGTGCTGGAAGACGAGCGGCGGACCATCCGAGGGAAGTGCCGAAGCGGCGAGGAGGGTCCGCATGCCCCACGCGAAGATCAGATCCGGCCGCAGCGCGTCCACGAGGGACCGCAGCTCGCGAGCGTGCGCCGCGATCCGCAGCGGCGCCGCCGCGCGGTCGCGCATGCTCGCCCGAAGCTGCGGCGGTCGCTCCTTGAGCGGGATCACGTGCATCCCGGCGGACCGGGCCTGCTCCGCGAGGCCTCCCTCCGGGCACGCGATCGTGGGAAGCTCGGCCTGCCCACCGGCGACGTCGAGGAGCAGCCGCTCGGCCCCGCCGAGGAGGCCCGAATAGCTCACGAAGAGCGCGGGCACCGCTACGCCTCCGGCGCGCCCTCGGAGCGCGCCACGAGCGCCCCGGCGAGGATCACCGCCGGCAGCGTGACCGCGGGGAGCTCCCAGTCCCAGTCGATCGAGGCGTGCAGGAGCCACACGAGCGCCGCGGCCATCCACCCCGCGGTGAGGGCCGCGTCCGCTTGCAGGGCACGCCGCGCCGCCCAGCCGACGCCGCCGATGGTGGCCGAGAAGAGCAGCAGCCCCACCAGACCGAGTTCGGCCGCCATCTCGAGCTCGAGCGAGTGCACGTTCTGGACGCTCTCCTTGATCGGGCGCTCCCGCAGCCAGTACGTGCGGAAACCGGCGGCTCCGAGCCCTTTGAAAGCGTTGTGAGCGAACGCGCGGCCGGCGATGCGCCAGTACTCGTAGCGGTTCGAGCTGACGGTGGTGAGGCGGGAGGGATTGGCTCTAGACAGATCCGCGGCGGACACCTTCTCCTGGAGGCCTCCCACCACGAGCCCCGCGAGCACCAGACCCACCACCGCCGCGGCTATGCCCAAACGCCGCCGCGCTCCCGGCAGCGGGCGCTCCTCCGCCCGCTCAGCGCTCATCAGCCGATTCATGACCAACGCCGACGCCGCGGAGATGAGAACGAGGATCGCGAAGAAGATCGCGCCATCGCGCTCGCGCGCGCCCAGCCCGCCGTGAAGTGAGGCGACCCCCGGGAAGGCCGCCGCGCACGCCGACGCCACCACGCCCGCCACTGCGGCGACCGCACAGGCCCGGAGCTGCGGGCGCAGCGGCACGGCGGCCACGAGAACCACCAGTCCCACGGCAGCCGCGGCGATGGCGCCACGCGAGTACGAGAGATAGATGCCCGCGCCGAGCGCGGCGGTGGCGGCTGCCGCGACCAGGCGCATCGCGCGCGGCCGGCCGGCGTCGCCTGCGAGGCGAGCGCAGAGCACGAGCCCCACCGCCGCGAGCGCCCCCTCGGAGTTCCAGTAGGTGATCGGCTGCTCCAGCCGCCCACCGGCGTGGACCGAGTGCGCGAGGTGGATCACGCCTGGCAGCAGCCTCCCGGACAGGCCGTAGCCGATCACGATCGCGATGCCGGCCGCAAGTGCCGGCTCGAGCGCGCGCGCCACCAGCGCCAGCCTGCCCACGGCAATCGCCACGAGAAAGGCTCCGAGGTAGAGCAGGAGACGCTCGACGTACTCGGTGGCGGGCCCCCGAAGCGGAGCCCAGGTGATCGAGAGCGCGGTCCATGCGGTGAGCAGAGCCAGGCCCACGAGCGCCAGCCACCCAGGTGCGCTGCGCGGCAGCGGCGCGCCGCCGGCGGCCACCAGCACGAGCACGCCAAGCCACGCGACCAGCGCCGCAACGATGCGCGGCTCGGCGAAGAACCCGCCCGAGAAGAAGGCGAGCACGGTCGGGCCGGCGAGCAGCAGCGCAGCCGCCCCGGCCAGTGTGGCGCGACGCATCCGCGGCAGGGTAACGCGTCCCAACCGCTACTCGGAGAGGAACGACTGCACGCGTTCGAGTAGCGTGGAATCGAAGGATCGCCGCCAGTCGCTGCTCCAGCGCACGCGCGCGCCGTGCGCCCGGCCCTCGAAGTCATGCACGCCGCTCGCGGCTTCGAGGAGCGCGCTCGCCACCGCGTCCACCGTGGGCTGCGCCGCGATGAGATTCGGCGAGATTTCCGCGAGTGCCTCCGCGGTCTTGTTCTCGAACGTGTTCGTGACGGTGAGCATCCCCGCCGAGGCCATCTCGATCGGCACGAGGCTCGGGTGCGGCGTGTACATCAACGACAGCCCCACGTCGTGGCCGCGGAGCAACTGCGCGTACTCGTCCTGGCCGGAGCGGGGGAGGAGCGTGAGCGAGAGGCCGTCCCGAAGCACGAGCCGCCGGCCGGGCTCAACCGAGCCGATGCCGTTGAGCTCCCAGTCGCCCGCGAACGCGCCCTCGTCCGCCGCGCGGATGAGCGCGAGCACTCCCAGCTCGAACATGTTGCGGGCGGCGTGCGGCTCCGGCCGGGCGTAGAAGAGCAACCTGCGCGTGGAGCGTGCCGCGAGCTCAGAGGCGCTCGGCGCAGGAATCGCGGTGATCGCGTTCTGGAACGCGACCGAGTCGGCATCGCCGTGAACGCCTATCCCATGCCGCCGGAAGTACTCGCGCAGGAACTCCGTGGAGAAGAGCGCGCGGTGCGGCAGGTTGTACGACTCGGCCGCGAGCGCCGCGTACGTACCCATCGGGAACGTGAACGGCTCGTACTCCTGGATCAGGTAGAGGAAGTGCCCGCCGCCGCCGAGTGACCGGACGGCGCGGTGCGCTATGTGGGCCGTCCACCACGTGGTGGCGATGAAGCGGTCCGAACGGCTCACCTCCACGCCGCGTGCCTCGCGCGCGAACTCGACCTCCACGCGTTCGAAGAACCCTTCGAGGCCGCTGTAGGACTCGAGCGTGCGCTGCCACGAGCGCGGCAGCGGCGGGACCGGATCCACCGTCACGAGCCTGACCCGCAGCCCGCGCTCGGCCAGCGCGCTCGCGAGGTTGAACTTGGCGATGTAGCCGCCGAAGAAGTGGTCGAGGTCGATGGTCGGGATCAGGAGGTTCACCCGCTCGGGGGCGTCGTCTCGCACCGCGAGCTCGAGCGGCGCGATCTTCTCCGCCAGGGCTCGCGCGGCCGGCGCCACGGGGGTGCGGGCGCCGGGCTTGGGATCGAGCTGCGGCGGCGGCACGGCGTCGAGCCGCACCCCGCGCTGCGGCCGGTCGCGCGTGGTGGCGGAGAGGAGCCGCCGCCAGGCAAAGGCGAAGAACAGCATCCATTCGGCGCCCAGCGTCTCCGGCCGGCCGACGAGCTCGCGGGCGCCGCGCACCGCCAGCCGTCCGGCCGACGCGAGCGAGCGGTCCGTGCTGAGGAAGCGATCGAGCTCGCGCCGCTTCGCCGCCGGCATCCGGTCGCCGCAGCGCATGGACAACACGGTGGCGAACTGCATGAGCCGGCACACGTCCACGAAGTAGTGCATTCGCCATTTGCGAACGCGTTCGCGCGGGTCCCTGCGCAGGCCGGCCACGCGATCACGCAGCTTGACCATCCGGTTCGCGTTCTCGTGTCCGAGCACCGCCTGTCCGTGCTGCACGTAGTCGTACAGCGGCCGGTCCACGAACGCGATCTCGCCGAGCGAGAGCGCAACCAGCCCGATCCAGTGATCGTGGAAGTGCGAGAACTGCGCGGGCGGGAACGGGAGCGCGTCGCGCAGCAGCTCGCGCGGAAAGAGCGACGCCGCGCCGGTCACGGAGTTGGCCACGAGCAGCGACAGAAGGTCGGAATGGTTGTTGGTCCGCTCGCGCCAATAGGTGTCGGACAGCACGCGCCCGTCCCGGTCGATGATTCGCGCGTCGCTGTACACGAGCTTCGCGCCGCCGAGGGCGGCGAGCAGCGCCTCGAGCTTGTCCGCGTGCCACGCGTCGTCCTGATCCGACATCGCCACGTAGTCAGCGGCTTCCGGAGCGAGCTCGAGCGCACGCTCGAAGTTGCGGTAGAACCCGAGCCGGCGCGGCGAGCGTGAGACGACGAAGCGCGCGTCGCCGCCGATCGCCTGTTCGAGGTCGGCGAAGCGCTCCGGGTCGGAGCAGTCGTCGCTGATCACGCAGACCCAGTTCGTGTGCGTCTGCCCCCGGATCGAGTCGAGCTGGCGCCGGAGCAGCTCGGGCGGCGGGTTGTAGGTGGCCATGCAGATCGCCACGAGCGGGCCGGCGTGAGGCGCCGGCGCGGCGGGTGAAGCCGGTAGTTCGGGCGGCTCGGCCTCGATCCGGGCCAGCTCGGCCTCAGCCGTGCCGCCCTCCGCGATCCGGGCGCGCAGCCTCAGCTCGACCGGCGCGGCGGTCACACGCACGATCCCCCAAAACCCGCTGCGGTAGCTCGCCAGGTGGGGGTCGTCCTCCGAGTCCGGGTCGAGCTCCACGCCGGCGGTGTGGAACGGGTCGAGCCCGGGGTGGAGGGCCCTGAACACGTCGAGCCGCGGCATGCCGTGCTCCATCACCGGCTGCTCCTCGCCGCCCGCGACGAACGACAGCGACTCGATCTTCCCCTGCGGGCACACGCACCAGCCGGCCACGAACAGGGCCGTTCCTTCCCCCACCGCAAGCTTCTCGGGCAGCGGAGAGTCGAGTCGCACGTCGAGGAGCCAGATGCGGCGAAGGGTACTTCCACCCGGACACTAGGCTGGGCGTGTGACGTCGCGAGTGCTCACGCGGCTGCGCCGCCGCAGCCGGGACGAAGGCGTGGACGCGCGGCTCGCGCGCGACCACGGCCACGAGCTCGCTCGGATCGACGCCGCGTGCGCGGACGGCTCGCCCGACCGGTTCGGATTGTTCCGCGCACTCGACGCCGATACCTGGGCGCTCCTCCTCACGAAGGAGTACGAGCGCTACCCGAACATCCGCGCGCTTCTTCCGGACGTGCCGGAGCCGGCGCTTCAGGAGCTCTACAACGGCACGAGCGGCGCGGCACTGGCGATGCAGAGCGTGGCGTTCTACAGGACGGCGATGGACCGGTTCGGGCCGCTCGATGAGGGGCGCCTGCTCGACTTCGGCTGCGGCTGGGGCCGCCTCACCCGCTACTTCGCGCGCGACGTGCGGCCGGGGAACCTGTACGGGTGCGACCCGGTGGAGGCAATCCTCGAGGTGTGCCGCCGCACCCGCGTGCCCGCCACCCTCGCTCGCTCTGACTTCCTGCCCGAGCGGCTTCCGTTCAGCGAGAGCTTCACCCACGCGTTCTCGTTCTCGGTGTTCACGCACCTGTCGGAGACGGCGCAGCTCGCGTGCCTGCACGCCCTCCGTGCGGGGCTCGAGCCTGGCGGCGTGCTGGTGTTGACGGTCCGCCCGCCCGAGTACGTGGACCTCTGCGAGCTGATGCACCCGCTACGCGAGGAGCTCCCCGCGGGCTGGGCTGACGAGCCGCGGCATCTGTTCATCGCGCATGCCGCCACGCCGGACCATCCGCAATACGCCGGGCCGGACATGCACTTCGGCGAGGCGGTGATAACGCTGCCCTACGTGCGCGAGCGCTGGGCCCACCTGTTCGACCTCGTCGACGTGGACGAGCTCGCGGCCGATCCCTACCAGCTCGTGCTCACGCTCCGCCGCCGCTGAGCTTGCGCCGCAGCCAGTCGCGCAACCCCAGCTCGCTCCGCAGCTTCTGCAGTTCCCGCTCGCGCTCCGCGAGCTGCTCGCGCAGCGCCACCTCCTGCATGTCCGGCACGCGGCTCCTGGGCGGCGGGTCTTCTGCGGCCGCGCTCGCGGGCGTCCCGGCCGCCGAGCGCACCGGCGGCTCAATCGCTTCGATGGGAGCCGAGTCGGTGCGACGCCAGCGCGCGCACGTCCAGTCCACCTGCTCGATCGGCTCCTCGATCCCGTGGCGCTCGCGAAACTCGTCCACCGCCCTCCGGCATGGCTCGAGCGCGCCGTAGTCGTCGATGATCACGTAGCCGCCCGTCGCCAGGCCCGGATAGAGCGACTGCAGCGTGAGGCACGTGGCCTCGTAGCTGTCGCCGTCGAGCCTGACTAGCGCCCAGCTTCGGTCGCGCAGCCCCGGCACCGTCTCGTGGAAGAAGCCGCGCACGAACTCCACGCCGTCCAGCACGCCGAGGCGCTCGAAGTTGGCCTTCACCTCCTCGAGCGATACGGCCACGTAGTCCATCTCGGCGAGCCGGCCCGTCTCCGGCTGCTTCTCGTCGGGGTCCGGAAAGCCCTGGAACGAATCGGCCACCACCACCCGGCGGCCGGCCTCTCCAAGCGCGTCGAGCGTGGCGCGCATCAGGATCGACGCTCCGCCGCGCCACGTGCCCGCCTCGATCACGTCGCCGGCCACGCTGTCCGCCACGATCGCCTCGAGGCAGCGTTGAAGATCGTCCAGGCGATGCAGCCCCACCATCGTCAGCCCCTGGAGCGGCCAGTCCACGCCGAGCGCGCGGACCTGCAGGTCTTCGCCGCGCAGCTCGCGCGACATCATGCCGCGCTTGCGGTCCCGCCAGACGGAGACAGTGGTGGTGCCGGTGAGATCGCACAGCGCGAGCTTGAGGAGATCGAGGTACGCGGTCCGCAGCGAGTGGACGTCAGCGCCGGGCCCCGCCGCGCGGATCTCGCGGAACGGCTGCCAGCCCGCGAAGGCGGTGTTCTCGAACTTGATCGCCCCCGGCCCCCCGGAGCCGGATCGAGCGGCGTCATGCGACATCGGCACAACAGTAACGCCCGTGCCGCCGGGCTATAGGGTGCCACGAGGCCCATGAGCTCGCTGCGCACCGATCGCCAGCCGGCCTCACCCGAGGCGTTCTGGCGCGACGTCCGTTCGCGCCATCCGCGCCTGCGCGAGGCGCTGCTCGCCGATGCTCGGATCACCGCGAAGCACCGCGGCGAGCGCGCCGAGTTTCGCTCGAAGCTCGATGCCGCGGCGCAGATCGTGCGGCTGGCGTGGGTGAGCGACGCGTTTCTCGCGCAGGCGCTCTATCGCACGAAGGCCCGGCTCCAGGCGCTCGGCGTTCCCTTCTTACCTCGCCTTGCCCATCGCCTGGCGATCGGCCTCGCGCAGGTGTCGATCGGCGATCCGGTGGTGGTTGAGCCGGGCGTGTACCTGATCCACGGTCAGGTCGTGCTCGACGGCATCGTGGAGGTCGGATCCGGAGCGGTGATCGGCCCGTTCGTGACGATCGGGCTTCGGGCGGGGGACCTGCGCGGGCCGGTGATCGAGCGAGACGTGGCGATCGGGACCGGTGCCAAGGTGATCGGGAACGTGCGAGTGGGGACGGGCGCGACGGTCGGCGCGGGGGCGGTGGTGGTGGATGACGTGGCGCCCGGCGGCACGGTCGCGGGGGTGCCGGCGCGGCCCGTCGGCGACTCTCGCGCAGGCCGTCCCTGATGCTACGGTTGCCGCGATGCGGCTGTTCAAGCGCAAGGACTCGCCGGACGGCGCAGCGGTAGCTGAACGCCCCCAGTTCGACGGCTCGGTGGACGAGCTGTTCGCGGAGATCCGCGAGCTCACGGACGCGGCGCGCCAGGCGCGGGATCCGGAGATCGAGCGGCGGCTCATGGGGCTCCGTCACGTGGCCGGCATCCGCCTGCTCGACGCGGGCGACACGAACCCGAGTCATCCCGAGCCCGCGTTCTCGGCGCTGCCGGAGACGGACGGATTGCCAGAGTTCCGCCGCGAGGATCTCACCCCGGAGTTGCTGCGCGCGGGCATCCTCCGCGACGGCTGCGTGCTCGTGCGCGGCCTGATCGGGCGCGACGAGGCCGTGCGCTTCGCGGGCGAGATCGACCGCGCATATGACGAACGCGACCGCCGCGCCCAGGGCAACGGGACCTCCGAGGGCTACTACGAGGAGATCACCCTGGACCCGCGCTTCGGGGAGATCGACGTGCGCGACTGGATCCAGCAGGGCGGAGGACTGCTGATGGCGGATTCGCCGCGGCTCACCTACGACCTCATGGACCTGCTCGAGTCGGCCGGCGTGCCGCGGCTCATCGGTGGCTACCTGGGCGAGGCGCCGCTGCTGTCGGTCCACAAGACCACGCTGCGCAAGGCGGTGCCGAGCGTGCCCGGCAAGTGGCACCAGGACGGCGCCTTCATGGGAGACGTGCGATCGATCAACCTCTGGCTGTCGCTGTCGCGCTGCGGCGACGTGGCGCCGGGACTCGACATCGTTCCGCGCCGGCTCAACGAGCTTGTCACCGGCGAGATGCCGGACGACCCGACGCTGTTCTACCTCGTCAACCAGGAGGCCGCGGAGAAGGCGGCGGGCGACAGGCCGATCATCCGACCGATCTTCGAGCCGGGGGACGCTCTGCTGTTCGACGAGATGTTCCTGCACCAGACCGCGTCCGACCCGTCCATGCCCAACCCCCGCTTTGCGGTGGAGAGCTGGTTCTTCGGTGCGTCGGCTTTCCCGGCGGAGTACGCGCCGATAGCCGTCTAGACGGGCTGCCGCTGTCTTCGCGCGTGGACGTCGATCCCCACCTGCACGATCCCGACCGCTGGGGCACCTCGATGGCCCAGATGGCGGAGCTGATGCTCGGGTGCCTCGACGCGGTGGGCGCGCGTTCGGTCATGGAGGTGGGGGCCTTCGCCGGCGACCTCACGCGCGTGCTCGTGGAGTGGGCGGCGGGGTCCGGAGCGCGCGTGATCGCGATCGATCCCGCGCCCCAGGACGCGCTCACGCAACTCGCGGGCGAGCGGCCGGAGCTCGAGCTGGTGCGGGAGACGAGCCTCGAGGCGCTCACGCGGCTGCCCGCTCCTGACGCCATGGTGATCGATGGCGATCACAACTACTACACGGTGGCCGAGGAGCTGAAGAGGGTCGCCGACCGCGCGCGCGAATCGCGGTTCCCGCTCGTGTTGCTCCACGACGTGTGCTGGCCCCACGGCCGACGTGACGACTACTTCGACATCGAGCAGATCCCCGAGGAGTTCCGGCATCCGCAGGCCGGCGCGAACGGGGGGATCGCACCGGAGGACCCCGGCCTGGTGGAGGGCGGACTGCCATACCCGCGCTCGGCAGCGCACGAGGGCGGCCCGCGCAACGGAGTGCGCACGGCGGCGGAGGACTTCGTTGCAGGCCACGACGGGCTGCAGCTCGCAGTGGTGCCGCTGTTCTTCGGCTTCGGCGCGATATGGGATCGCGAGGCCCCGTGGGCGGAAGCCGTGGCGGCGATCCTCGCGCCCTGGGATCGCAATCCCGTGCTCGAGCGACTCGAGGCAAACCGCGTTCATCATCTGGCCACTGGGCACGCGCGCCTCACCGAGATCTGGGCGCTGCGGCAGCGGGTGGCGGATCAGGAGCGCGTGCTCAGAAGGCTCACGGAGTCGAGCGCGTTCGGCGTGGCCGAGCGGCTGTCACGGCTCCGGGTCCGGGCGGGGGTGGCGCCGAGTCACTCGGTGGTCTCCAAGGAGGAGATCCGCCGCGTGCTCGACGACTGACGCTGGTCGGCAAGCCGCTCACGGCGCATCTGGTTGATCCAGCGCAGCGGCGCGGTGAGCCGCCACGACGGACTGCTGAGCTTCTCGTCGAGCTCTCGCTCGAGCTGCAGCACGCGGGCATCTGAGCCGAGCAGCTTGGACTGCGCCATCGCGCGAGCCGCCTCGCGCTCGGCTTCCGCTCGCCGTGCCCGCTCCCGCCAGCCGTCCTCGCCGGTGGCCTGGAGCAGCCGGCCCTCCCACTTCTCGCAGAACTGAATGTGCGCGTGCACCCACACCTTGGGATCGCTCACGAGCTCCAGCGAGCGGTGGTAGATCACGCGCAGGTCGGCGGTCACCACCTTCCGGCCGGACTCGCGCACCTGGAAGCAGAAGTCCACGTCCACGCCGAGCCCGTCCACCAGCGATTCGTCGAAGCGGAGGTTGCGCACCACCCACGGCGACAGCACGAGCACGAAGCCATCGAGCGCGTCGACCTCCGCCGGGGGCGCGGCGGCCGCGCGCCACGAGAAGGCAGGCAGCTCGCCGCCGCCGAACTCCTCGTAGCGGATCACGTTGGGGGCGCAGCTCAGATCCTCCTCCCACCAGGCGATGCTTCGGACGCCCGAGGCCCCGGCGCAGCCCACGATGCCCACGTCGGGGTCGCTCATCGCGCTGCGCACCTTCGCGCACAGATCGGGGTCCACGAGCTCGGCGTGAGGGTGGAGAAGGACAAACGCCTCGAGGTCTTCGTGCCGGGCGGCGTGCTCGAGAAGCAGGTTGCAGCTGCGGCTCAGCGAGCCCGCTTCCGCGAATGGGAGCACCACCGAGTCGGGCTCGGCTGCAAGCTGGATGCCGCGCTCCGCGTACTGCCAGTACGACTCGGCGTCGGCGATCGGAGAGCCGAACGCGATCACGCTTCGGCCGTCACCGTCGGCTGGTGAGCAATCGGAGGGGCGCCGTGAGCTTCCAGGACAGGCTGCCCGTGGTTTCGGCGAGGGCGCGTTCGAGCTCCTGCACCCGGGCGGCGGACTCGAGCGCGTGCGCGTTCGCACGGGCCAGGGCGGCGTCACGCTCCGCCTCTGCCCGCCGCGCGCGCTCCTTCCACGTGCCTTCGGCACGTCCCACGCCCGGCATGCGGCCGTCCCACTTCTCGGCCACCTGGACGTGCGCCTGCACCCAGTGCTCGCTGTCGCTCACGAGTTCGAGCGAGTGGTGGTGGACCGCGCGGAAGTCGGCGGTCACGACCTTTCGGCCGGCGGCGCGCACCTGCAGGCAGTAGTCGAAGTCATAGCCGTGCAGCTGGCCGAGCGACTCGTCGAAGCGCACGTTGCGCACCGTCCACGGGGAGAGCACGAGCAGGAAGCCGTCCACCGTCTCCACCTCGCCCGTGCGGGCGTACGGCGGCGCGTCGTCCCATTCCCATGAGAACGCCGGCAGGTCGCCGCCACCGTGCTCCTCATAGCGGTGAATGAACGAGGCGAGCGCCACGGACCCCTCCCACCAGGCGATGCTCCGCACCCCGATCGCGCCCACGCATCCCACCACGCCGACGTCGGGGTCGGCCAGCGCCTCGCGCACACGGTCGCAGAACCCGGCGTCCGCGATCTCGGTGTCCTGATGGACGAGCACCAGCGCCTCGAGATCCGGGCGCTCGCCCGCCTCATCCAGCAGCGCGTTGTAGCTGCGGAAGATCGAGCCGACGGCAGGGCGGGCCAGCACCTCCGAGTCGGGCTCGGCCGCTCTCAGAATGCCGGGCTCGGCGCAGCGGCGGAAGACATCTGGCCTTGTGATGGAGCAGCCGAACGCGATCAATTGGTAAACCCGGGTGGAGAGTCGAGCGAGTGTAGTGCGGCAACAGGTGGTGTTAGCCTCAACCGACTGCGGCTGCCGGACTCGCGGACGGACCCAGACTTCTGCCCATGCCCATCCCCACCCCCGCGGATCACAGCGAGCCGGCGCCGGCGCCAGTGCTGCGGCGCCCTGCCGATGCTCCGGTCGTGGTCGAGGTTCGCGATCTGGCGAAGTCGTTCCGGGTGCCCAAGCACCGGATCGACACGCTCAAGGAGCGCGCCACCCATCCCTTCACCCGCGCGGAGTACCGCGAGCTGCGGGCGCTGCGAGGCATCTCGTTCGACGTTCGCGAGGGCGAGTTCTTCGGCATCGTCGGCCGCAACGGATCGGGCAAGAGCACGCTCCTCAAGTGCATGGCCGGCATCTACCGGGCCGACCAGGGCGAGATCTACATGGACGGCCGCGTGGCCACCTTCATCGAGCTCGGCGTGGGCTTCAACCCGGACCTCGTGGCGCGCGACAACGTGATGCTCAACGCCGTGATGCTCGGACTCACCCCGGCGCAGGCGCGCGAGCGCGTCGACGAGGTGATCGACTTCGCCGAGCTGCACGACTTCACCGATCTCAAGCTCAAGAACTACTCGTCCGGCATGCAGGTGCGCCTCGCGTTCTCCGTGATGATCCAGGTGGACGCCGACATCCTGCTGATCGACGAGGTGCTCGCGGTCGGCGACGCGTCGTTTCAGCAGAAGTGCTTCGAGGTCTTCCAGCGGATGAAGGACGACGGCCGCACGATCCTCTTCGTGACCCACGACATGGCG